>DASZFP010000126.1:0-54050 GCA_035939615.1 Burkholderiaceae bacterium
ATGGCTAGGCCCAATTTCATACTCATGCTCCTGGCTTGGGGCGAAATGTCGGCCCAAACGGGTCATGGAACGGGTCACGCATAGAGAGGCAGTCGGGTGCGTCCTAGGCGGCGGGGTTTACGGTGCGCAGGAACTTCACGAGCTGGTCACTGACCTCGGCAGAGGCTTCGTGTTGTACCCAGTGGCCCACATTATCGATTTCGAGATTCCCCACGAGGCCGGGAAGGCCGGCGCGGAGTTTTTCGACGGGTGGATAGAGTACCTCCAAGCCATCCGCCTTCCCCGCAATGAAAAAGGAAGGCTGGGTGATCTTCGCGCCTTTCCAAGCACCGGATAAATAGAAATAAGCTTCAGCGGCGCGGTAGTAATTCAGGCCACCGTGAAAGCCGGTACGCTGGAATTCAGTGATGTTATGAGCGACGTAATCTGGTTGCACCCATGAGGGCAACGGCCCGGGAGCCGGACGAAAAAGGCTTCGTGCAGGATCCATAGGGCTCCACCGCTTGTCGGCTGGAGCAGAACCCGATGCCCAATACAGAACCCCTGGAATGGTGACCGCGGCGTCAGCCCAAATTTGATCGGCGTCCGGTCGGATCTGTTCGAACATGTAGAAATCGTTTTCATGGCCGGACTTCCGCATGCGCTCGAAGACGCTGACCTCCCCACGCGGAACGTAAGGCACGCTCAGGCAGAACAGCGCTGTAAATCGATCAGGACGCATCAGCGCAACGTTCCACGCATGAGCTGCACCCCAGTCATGGCCCACGAGAACGGCGCTGGCAATACCAAGCGCATCGAGCAGACCAACCAGGTCACCGGCCGTATAAAGCGGCGTGTACAAGCTTGCGTCCGCCGGAGCTGAGCTGCGTCCATAGCCGCGCATATCTGGAGCAATTGCTCGATATCCGGCTGACGAGATGGCTGTCATCTGTCGGCGCCAGGTATAGGAAGTATCCGGAAACCCGTGGCAGAAAAGAACCGCTGGCCCTTCCCCTTGCTCAGTTACGTGCAAGGAGATGCCATTAGTCGCGATGTCGTACTCCTTGAGAAGGGGGCCGTCGACGCCTCTAGAACTTTCCGCTCGACCCATTCGACCCAGCAGCAGGCCGGCACCAACGGCAGTCCCACCCGCGAGGAACGTGCGGCGAGAAATAGCAGGCACAGAAATCACATACTTCGGGGGAGTCTCCTGTCGGGAGACAGCAAAATTCATCGTGCCTTTCTAGGCAGCGCTATTCTCCAAGAGTTTTATCAACTTGGTGTCGAGCAGAGCAGGTACAGACGAACGCTGCATCTCCGGGAATTTGCTGAAGAATGCCGACGGGAGGTCCATGTCGATCCGAGTCTCCTCGCCATCCCTCTGCGAAACGCAGACGCGCACGGGAGCTCCCAAACCAGCGGCACCGCTGTACTCGAACAGGCCACGTGCGATGACAGCGTTCCCGATGAGATAGAACTTCGACTCGATGGGGATTCCCGCCAGGCGCATTGTGGAGCCCTGTTCGAAGTCCCAGAAGATCGACAAGGGCGTGGAAGTGGAGTCGACGTACGCTTCGACACCCGGGCGATCGCCGTGCGTTACGTATTCCATCAGCTTGGGAATGTGGAAGCGCGGCAAGCTGCCTTCGATCGCGTGAGTAACCTCGAAGAAGGACTTGTGAGAGCGTATGGTAAAGAGGATCCCATCGAACTTGGTCTTCGTAGTCTGCGCGGAGACTCCCACTCCTTTGTCCGTACCTCTCATTTGTACGTACCTCCTTTGAGTTTCAATTTGGCTTTCGTGTTGCATTTCCGCCGCCGCCCGTCATAGCCAGAGAGAGAGTCTCTGCCTCGGTCGCAAACATTTGTATTCTCCGATAAAGTGACAGACCTGTAACTTACTTTAATGTTACGGACAGGTCTGTCACTTTGTCAAGCTGTACCAAGCGAGTCCCACCAACGGGGGCAAACCATGGCGTACCGTGAAGAGAAAGATACGTCGACCAAGCCGGATCCGCATCCGCTCGACGCGGTGATCTGGCGCGCTCTTACGGGCGTTCAGGCGAGTCTCGCCGAGGGCGACCAGCGGGCCCGCCGTTATCCGGCGGCCATTGCACCCTTTGCTGCAACGGTCGACACGGAGCCGGCCTCGTTCCGGTCGCTGCTGGCTTTGGTCGCCGGCGATGACCGGATCGCGTTGTTTACGACCGAAGAGGTTGAGGCTCCAGCCGCCTTCTCGGTCGTCCGGCGAGACACCGTCGACCAGATGGTCTTAAAGGATCCGTGCGCTTGCGCGGCCCAGCCCGGGGCTGCGATCGTGCCCCTTGGGGTCGCCGATGTTCCCGAGATGCTCGCGCTTACGAGCGTGACCCAACCTGGCCCCTTCGGCCCGCGGACCATAGAGCTTGGCCACTACATCGGAATTCGTCGGCGAAGCGTATTGGTCGCCATGGCTGGCGAGCGCATGCGCCTCGACGGGTTCACCGAGGTCAGCGCGGTCTGCGTGGAGCCTGTGTATCGCGGACACGGCTTCGCAGTCGACCTCGTCAGATCGCTGATCTCATCGATAGCAGCGCGGTCCGAAACCCCGTTTCTGCATGTCTTCAGCTCAAACCATGCGGCCATCGCCCTCTACCGAAAGTTGGGCTTTACGCTTCGGCGGCGGATGCGTCTTGCGGTGCTCGTACGAGCGGAGGCGGGTTGATGGAGTCCCTCGACTCCAGGCGGAATGAGAGGAGCAGGCCGATATGAAGGCAGGAGCCCGCCCCCGGCGGGGAGCGCCGCCAAAGGGGGAAGTGACCGCCCGCGAGCGCATCCTCGCTACGGCGAGGGAATTGTTTTACCGCGAGGGCATCCGCGCCATCGGCGTCGACACAATCGTCGAGCGATCCGGCGTGTCGAAGACGAGCCTGTATCGCCTGTTTGAATCCAAGGACGCGTTGATCGGCGCCGTCGTCACCGAACAGGATCGCTTGTTTTGGACGTGGTGGGATCGCATTGAAGAGCAGCACGCTGATGATCCGCGTGCCTTGCTGGAGGCGCTGCTATCCTGGGCCGCGAAGCGGATCGGGGACCCCGCCTGGCGCGGCTGCCCGTTCCTCAACCTGGCGACGGAGTTTCCCGACGACAACCATCCCGGCCGGGTCATCGCCCGGCGCAACAAGCAGGAAGTGCGGGCGAGGCTCGCGTCCATAGTTGCCAAGCTCGGCGCCCGTGATCCCGACCGTATCGCGTCTCAGATAGCGCTGATGATCGACGGCGCCTACGTCACGGGACTCTTGGCAGAGCCAGCTGATCTGAGGGGCGACCTTGTCGACGCCGCCATGAAATTTGTTGGCCTGGAAGGCCGTCCCAAAACACTCAAGAGGGATGCCTCGCGCCAAGCGCAGCACCGAAGCGGACCCGCCGTGCCATCCCCGCGCCGTCCCGCCAACCGTAGGTGAGCGGGAACGGCGGGGGTCGAAGACAGCGACGGGTGGATTCACGCCTCGTTGTCTGGGTGGTCTGGACCGTCACTCCACCGTCACGCTCTTCGCCAGATTCCTCGGCTTGTCGATATCCGTGCCACGCGCGATCGCCGTGTGATACGCCAGCAGCTGCAGCGGCACCACGTGCAGCAGGGGCGAGAGGTCCCCGTAGTGCTCGGGCAGGCGGATCACGTGCACGCCTTCGCTGGGCTCGATGTGGGTGCCGGCGTCGGCGCACACGAACAGCTGACCGCCGCGGGCGCGCACCTCCATCATGTTGTTCTTGAGCTTCTCCAGCAGCACGTCGTTCGGGGCCACCGTGACCACCGGCATCTGATCGGTCACCAGCGCGAGCGGGCCGTGCTTCAGTTCGCCGGCTGGGTAGGCCTCGGCGTGGATGTAGCTGATCTCCTTGAGCTTGAGCGCGCCCTCCATCGCGATCGGGTAGTGCATTCCGCGGCCCAGGAACAGCGCATTTTCCTTGCGCGCGAACACGTCGCTCCAGGCGATGATGTTCGGCTCCAGCGCCAGCACGCTCTGGACCGCGGCCGGCAGGTGGCGCAGGCTGCGCACCACGTTGTGCTCGCGCTCGGCGCTCAGGGAGCCCTTGATCTTGGCCAGCGTCGTGGCCAGCAGGTAGAGCGCAACCAGCTGGGTCGTGAAGGCCTTGGTCGAGGCCACGCCGACCTCGGTGCCGGCGCGAGTCAGGAACTGCAGGCGGGTCTCGCGCATCATCGCGCTGGTGGCGACGTTGCAGACGGCGAGCGTGCTGTCCATCCCGAGCGACCGGGCGTGCCTCAGGGCCGCCAGCGTGTCGGCCGTTTCGCCGGACTGCGACACCGCGATCACGAGGGTGGCCGGATCCGGCACCGAGGTGCGGTAGCGGTACTCGCTGGCGATCTCGACATCCACCGGAACCTGGGCGATCGATTCGATCCAGTAACGCGCCACGCAGGCGGCGAAATAGCTGGTGCCGCAGGCCAGGATCAGCACTCGCTCGATGTCGGCCAGCACCTCGTCGGCGCCCTCGCCGAACAGCAGCGGGTCCAGCGCGATCGCCTGGTCCAGCGTGTCGGCGATCGCCTTGGGCTGCTCGAAGATCTCTTTCTGCATGAAATGCCGGTACGGGCCCAGCTCGGCCGCGTTTGAAAACGCGCTCAGGGTCCGCACCGGACGCTCGACCGGTCGGCCGTTGCGATCGACCATCCAGACGCGGCCCAGCTGCAGGTCGGCGATATCGCCTTCCTCCAGGTAGATGAAGCGATCGGTCACGCCCGCCAGCGCCAGCGCGTCGGAAGCCAGGAAGTTCTCGTTTTTGCCGATCCCGACCACCAGCGGACTGCCCGAGCGCGCGCCGATCACCCGGTGCGGCTCATCGCGGCAGAACACGGCGATCGCATAGGCGCCCTGCAGGCGTCGCACCGCCGCCTGCACCGCCTCGAACAGGTCGCCCTGGTTGTGGTGGTCGATCAGGTGCGCGATCACCTCGGTGTCGGTCTGGCTCTCGAACGAGTATCCGGCCGCCTTCAGTTCCTCGCGCAGCCCCTCGTAGTTCTCGATGATTCCGTTGTGGACCACTGCGATGCGGGCGCGCCGCGCCATGCCGCCTTTTGGCACGCCGGGACCGGCCGATACGTGCGGGTGGGCGTTGGCGGTCGTGGGCGCGCCGTGCGTGGCCCAGCGCGTGTGGGCGATGCCGAGAAACGACGACAGCGACTCGGCCTGGTGGTGCAGCTCGCCGATGCGCGCCACGCTGCGCAGCCGCTTCAGCTCCCCGTCCACGTGCACGGCGACTCCGCAGGAGTCATAGCCGCGGTACTCCAGACGCCGAAGACCCTCGACCAGAGTCGGAACGATGTTTCGCTGCGCGACCGCGCCGACGATCCCACACACGAAAGGCCTCCGCCGGAGAATTAAGCCTCACGCATCGTAGTAGGAGGTGTGAGAAATTAACTTGCATTATCGTCTGATAGATGATGACTTATTTCTGTTGGATCCAAGTGTGAAAGATAATGTAAGATGATTGCATCAATATGGAATATATGTAAATGGCACTCATCGATGACACCGACCGCCGGATCCTGAACACGCTGCAGCAGGACTGCGCTTTGACGAACCAGGAGCTGGCCGGGCGGGTCCACGTTTCGGCACCGACCTGCCTTCGCCGGGTGCGGCGGCTGATCGAGGAAGGTGTGATCGAGCGCCAGATCGCGATCGTGTCGCCCCAGGCGCTGGCCGCGGGGCTGACCGCGATCGTCGAGGTCACGCTGGAGCGGCAATCGACCGATCTGCTGGAGCAGTTCGAGCACCGACTGGCCGGCGAGGGCGCCGTTCAGCAGTGCTATCGGGTATCGGCCGGACCGGACTTCGTGCTGGTCGTTTTCGTGCCCGATATGCCCGCCTACCACGCCTTCGCACACCGGGTGTTGAGCGCGCACGCCGGCGTGCGCAACGTGCGCAGTTTTTTCTCGGTGCACCGGAGCAAGTTCGCCCCGGCGATACCGGCGTGACCCGGCCGCCCGCTCGGGAACAGCGGCCGCGCCGCCTTTACACTCGATGATCGATCGAATCACCCAACCTGCGCTCGCGCCGAAGCAATGTCCACTGAATCGTCCCCGCTGGCCGCACAGGCCGCCACGACCCTGAACGTCGGCACCGCCGGTGCCGACGCTATCGAGACCGACGCGGTCGTCATCGGGGCCGGACCGGTGGGCCTGTTCCAGGTGTTCGAACTGGGCCTGCTCGAGATCAAGGCCCAGGTGGTCGATTCGCTGCCGCGCGTCGGCGGCCAGTGCATGGAGCTGTATCCGGACAAGCCGATCTACGACATTCCCGCGGTCCCGGTGTGCTCGGGGCGCGAGCTGACCGAGTCGCTGCTGAAACAGATCGCCCCGTTTCACCCGACGTTCCACCTCGGGCAGACCGTCACCGCGCTGCAGCGGCAGGACGACGGCCGCTTCGCGCTGCAGACCTCGCGCGGAACCCGCTTTCTGACCCGCACCGTGATCATCGCGGCCGGGGTGGGCGCGTTCGAGCCGCGCCGGCTGCGCGTGGAGGGGATCGCGGACTTCGAAAATGCGCAGCTCTTCTACCGGGTGCGCGATCCGGCCGACTTCGCTGCGAAGCGACTGGTGATCGCCGGCGGGGGCGACTCGGCGCTCGACTGGGCGCTGAATTTCGCGCGCGAGGCCACCCGTTCAGCCGACACCCTGGTGCTGGTGCATCGGCGTCACGAGTTTCGCGCCGCCCCGTCCAACGTAGGCCGGATGCGCGAGCTGGTCGGCCAGAGCCGGATGCGGCTGCTGATCGGGCAGATAACGGGTTTCGAGCAGGCAGACGGGTGCCTGACTGCGCTGCAGGTGACGGGCGTGGAGGACCAGACGGTCACGCGCGTGCCGCTGGATGCGCTGCTGGTTTTTTTCGGACTCTCGCCCCGCCTCGGGCCGATCGCCGACTGGGGCCTGGACCTGGAGCGGCGTGCGGTCGCCGTGGACACCGAACGATTCGAAACCAATGTCGCCGGCGTATTCGCGGTGGGCGACATCAACATCTACCCCGGCAAGAAGAAGCTGATCCTGTCGGGCTTCCACGAGGCCGCCCTGGCCGCCTTCGGGGCTGCCCGCTACGTGTTTCCGAACAAGCCGATCCACCTGCAGTACACGACCACATCGACCAAGGTGCACAAGTTGCTCGGGGTCGAGCCGCCGGCCCACGCTGGGCCGGCCCGGTGAGCCCGATGCGCGTCCTGCGCGCCGCCGCACTGGCCGCGGCCGCCGCGACCCTGCTGCTCGCGGCGGTGCCGGCGCGCGCGCTGCCCGAAGCGGCCGAGGCCGGCTCGTTCGACTACTACGTGCTGGCGCTGTCCTGGTCGCCGACGTTCTGCGCGTCGCATCCTGCCGATCAGGCCGAGTGCGGCCAACGGCGCGGCTTCGTGGTCCATGGCCTGTGGCCGCACTACGCCGGCGGCGGCGGCCCCGAGCATTGCGGCGCCGATGCGCTCGACGCGCAAGCACTGGAACGCGCCAGACCGGCGATGCCCGACGAGCGCCTGATCCGTCACGAGTGGGTCGTGCACGGCTCGTGCAGCGGCCTCTCGCCCTACGACTACTTCGACACGATGATTCACGCAGTCGCGCGGCCGTCGATCCCGTCCGAATTCGATGGCAGCCGGCCGCGTGCGCTGACGGCTCCCCAGATTGTTGCCGCGTTCGTCAAGGCCAATCCGTCGATGCCCGCCAGCTCGCTGGCGGTGCGGTGCCGCGGTGCGGACCTCGAAGAGGTTCGAATCTGCATGTCACGCGACCTGCACCCGCAGCCCTGTGGCCGCGACGTGCGGTCGCGCTGCGGCTCAGGTCCTCTGCGCATCGGGGTGGCGCCCCCGGCCCCTCTGCCGCGCTGAGCGCAGGGGCGATGGGGGCGCTACTGCTTCAGATCCTGCTCCTCGATCTGCAGGTAAGCGAAGTGCACATTGCGCCGGTGGTGCGCCTCGTACAGCGCCCAGCCGCGAAACGGCGCCAGGTCGACGTGCTCGGTCGTTTCCAGCAGGCCATCGCCGCGCAGGTAGGCCTCGCGGGTCTGCTGCGACAGCGCCTGCAGGTATTCGCGCATCCGCTCAAGGTGCGCCGCAGGACCCGGCGCGCCGTGCCCCGGCACCACGAGCGCCGGCGCCAGCTGCTGCAGTTCGCCCAGCGCGTCGATCCAGTTGGCGAGCTGACCGAGCTGCGTCTGCGGAGTCACGCCGAAGCTGGCGATGTCCCCGGTGAACAGCACCCCACTGGCCCGGTCCAGTACGGCGAGGCACCCGGGCTGCTTGGTCCAGCCCAGGTAGACGATCTGCAGCGTGCGGCCGCCGGCATCGATGGTCTGGCTGCCGTCGATCAGCCGCGTGGGCCACGCGACCCGGGTTTGCGCCAGCGCGTCGGTGCCGGCCTGGGCCTTCACATCGGCCACGCAGGCATCGCAGTGCTCGCGCATGAAGATGTCGGTGTCGCGGTGCGCCAGCACCGGGATCGCGCGACGGGTAAATGTCGAATTGCCCATGATCTGGTCGGGACTGGCCTGCGTATCGATGGCCAGCACGACCGGCCGGTCGGTCAGCCGGGCCACAGCGGCCAGCAGCGCCGCGCCGTGCTCGGCGCTGCTGCCGGTGTTCACGACGATCACGCCGCTCGCGCCGACCAGCACGCCGAGGTTGGCCACCGCGCCGCGATTCGCGGTCGAAGGCGCCTCGTCGGCCCCCCGCTGCACGTATACGCCGGGCGCTACCTGCTGCAATGGGGCGTAGCCGTCGGCGGCCGATGCCGGCGCGGCCAGCGTCAGCGCGCCGGCGACCGTCAGCGCCGGGGCCAACGCGCCTCTCAAGTGCGCAATAATCGCGATCAGAACACGCCGCCCGCCGGCTTCGAAGCATTCCAGGGAGAGCCCATTCATGTCGATGCGCGTTTCGATCGCCGCCGTAGCACTGGCCGCCGCAGCCGCCGCCCCGGCAGCATCCGCTTATGACTACCCGACCGCCGACCGCGTGCAGTTCGTGCTCGAATGCATGTACCGCAACGGGGGCTCAAGCGTGTACGTCTACAAATGCTCCTGTGTGATCGACTCGATCGCGCAGAAGTACACGTACGACGAGTTCATCGACTCCTCGACCATCGCGCGCTACCAGACGATGCCGGGAGAGGGCATGGGACTGTTCCGCGACGCCCCGGAAGAGCGCGCGGCCGCCAAGCGCTATCGCGAGGTCGAAGCCGACGCCAAGAAGCTGTGCAACGTGCCCAAATAGTGGTATCAGCAACCCGGGCCTGCTCGCGGCGCCGTTCAAGAGGCGGTGGGATGCGGCCGCCGGCGCTCAGGAGCCGGCGCCGGCTCCGCTGCGGATCGCGACCGACGTCTCGAAGGTCGCGTTGCTCGAGTCCACCACCTCGGCCTTGAGCTCGCCGTCGGCGCGCGGGACGAAGTAGAAGCGGAAGTTCGGGTTTTCGCTGATCGTAAAGTCGACGTCGGCGCTCATCACCGTCTTGCCGGCGTAGCTGACCTGCACCGTGCGCACAAAGCGCGGCGGCGCGTACAGGCGCGTGACCTGGTCCATCGCGAGCCCCGACACATTCGGGTGGCTGATCATCAGCTCGGCCAGGTTGGGCTCGCCCAGCTGCACGCCGCCGTCGGTGCGGAATTTCATCTTGCCCAGCCGCGCCATTGCCGACTCCATGTCCTTGCCGGCCGGCGCCGAGCAGCCGCCCGAGGCCTTGACGTACCGGGTTGCCATGTACAGCTTGCCGTCCTGCATCTCGGCGATCGCCCGCACCCAGCTGTAGTCCTCGATCCGGATCCGGGTCTCGATGTCGGCCCGCCCGCTGTCGGGCGTCAGCGTGAACACCGCTCCCATGGGCGAGGGATTCTTGTCGATGACCAGATAGATCTTTTTGATGAAGCGCTGCGGCTGCTGGGACTGCACCGCGTGGATCAGGATCGGCACGACGGCCGCGTCCTCGGCCCGGTTGGGAGCTTCCAGCGTGATCACCTGATCGGCGCCTGGCTCGAAGCTGCGACCGGCAAACTGGCCTTCGCGCACCTTGCGCCAGATGTCGGTTTCGGTTTCCTGCGAGCGGGCAGCGGCGCTCGCAAGCAGCACCAGCAGCAGGGCCGCCGCCAGCCGGATCGGATCGATCGCGGTCATGTTCACTCTTCCCATTCCAGTTCCGCGTAGGCTGCCGCGATGTTGCGTCGATGATACCCGTCGAACAGCAGCCAGCGGCCCCGCTCGGCGCCCGCCACCTCCTGCATCGCCTGGCCGATCGTGTGGCGGGCCCGGATCGCCGCGCGGGTGCCGTCGGCCAGGGCCTGGAGATAGCGCCGCTGCGCGGCCATGGCGGCCGGCCACTCGTCGGACGGCCCGTGGCCGGGGATGATGCGGTGCGGATTGCTCGCCTCGATCTCGTCCATCACGGCCAGCCATCCGATGACGCTGCCGTCCACAGACGGGATCCTGCCGGCAAACAGCAGATCGCCGGCCCACAGCGTGCCGGTGCGCTCGTCGTATACCGTCACGTCGTTGTCGGTGTGTGCAGTGCGCCAGGCGCGCACCATCAGCGTCCGGCCGCCCAGCTCGAGCTCCAGCGGGTGGCCGGGCGTCACCTCGCGGGTCGGCATCACCAGCCGGGCATCCTGCGCCGCCTCGCCCAGTTCGCGCTGCAGCGCCTTGGCGTACGTGTCGCTGCGGGCCGCCAGTGCCGGTGCCAGGTGCACGTGGCCGATGAACTGGGGGTGGTCGGCCACGAAAGCGCTGTCGCCGTAGACGTGGTCCGGGTGCATATGCGTGTTGATCACCGCGCACACCGGACGGTCGGAGGCGGCCCGCACCGCCGCGCGCAGCCGCGCGCCCTCGATGGGCGAGCCGCCGGCATCGATTACGGCGACGCAACGATCGCCGATCACGAAGCCGACGTTGGCGATCGCGCCCAGGTTGGCGGGCGACGTCTCTTCCTGAGCACCATAGAACACGTAGGCGCCATCGCCGATCCGCGCCACCGGCAGGGCGGCCACCGGCTCGCCGCGCGCGCAAGCGGCGGCCAGCGCCGCCGCGATCAGCGATGCCGGCAGGATGCATCCAAAGCGCACGATTGGCGGCTCCATCAGCGCAAACCCGCAACGGGTTGTTATCCTAGACCGCTCCATGACCGACCTGACTCATTTCGACCGCTGGCGCGAGCGCGCCCACGCGCTGGAGACGGGCGTCGCGCAGGCCGTCGTCGGACAGGCGCGCGCGATCCGCCTGACCACGATGGCGCTGCTGGCCGGCGGTCATGTGCTGCTGGAGGGCAATGTCGGCGTGGGCAAGACCACGTTGCTGCGCGCGTTCGCGCGCGCCGTCGGCGGGGGCTTCGAGCGGATCGAAGGCACGGTCGACCTGATGCCCAACGATCTGATCTACCACGCCTATATCGATGCCGATGGCAGGCCGCGGGTGGAGCCGGGTCCGCTGCTGCACCACGGTGCGGACCTGGCCGTTTTCTTCTTCAATGAGATCAACCGGGCGCGGCCGCAGGTGCAGTCGCTGCTGCTGCGCGTGATGGCCGAGCACAGCGTGCGCGCGTTCAACCGCGACAGCGCGCTGCCGTACGTCACCGTGTTTGCCGACCGCAACCGGGTCGAACGCGAGGAAACCTTCGAGCTCGCCGTGGCGGCGCGCGACCGCTTCATGATCGAAGTGTCGATCGACGCCCCGGCCGAAGAAGATCTTCGCTGGCAGCTGATCAGCGACCCCCAGTTCCACGACACCGACCAGTTGCTGCAACGGGTGCCGCCTGGACTGCTCGACTTCCGGGTCCTGCGCGAAAGCGCGGCGACGATCCAGCGTTCGGTGCGTGCCAGCGATGCGCTGCGGCGCTACGCGCTGGCGCTGTGGGACACCCTGAACCGGCCGGCCGCGCACGCTCTGGCGCTGGAAGGAGCCGACGCCGGGCGGGTGCTGCTGGCGGGGGCCAGCCCGCGCGGCGTGTCGATGCTGATCCGGATGGCGCGCGTGCGGGCCTGGCTCGACGGGCGCGATTACCTGATGCCCGAGGACCTGCGCGAACCGTGGCACGAAGTGATGACGCACCGCCTGGCACTGGACCCGGTGTTCGAGCTGCGCCGCGCCGAACTCGTGCCCCGGCTGCTGGCGGCCGTTCTGGATCGGGTCGCCACGCCGTGATGGCCGGCGCGCGCCTCGGCGATGCTAGCCAGGAAATCCATTATCGGCTGGCGCGCCGCCCGCTGCACGGGCGGCCCGGTCAGCACCGCTCGCGCGCGCCCGGTCCGGGGCTCGAGGTGCACGGACTGGCGGCGCTGTCGACCTATCCGGACGCGCGGCGATTGGACGTGCACGCTTCGGCGCGCGATCCGTTCGGTCAATGGCTCGTGCGGCTGCCGCGCCAGCGCTCCAGCGTCGCGCTGATGGTGCTGGCCGATCTGTCGGCCTCGATGGCGTTCGGGCAGGCCCCGCGCAAGGTGGACGCGCTGGCCGACCTGGTCGACGCGCTGGGTCAGTCGGCCTGGCGGGCCGGCGATGCGATCGCCTTCATCGGCGCCGACGGCGTGCTCCGGGAGCAGTGGATGCTGCCGCCCACGCGCAGTCGAGGCGCAACGGTCGAACTGGCGCAGCGGTTGCGCAGCGCGCAGCTCAAAGCGGCCGGCGCCGCAGCGATTGTTGCGGCCGCGCAGCGGTTCGTACGCCGCCGCGATGCCCTGGTGTTCCTGGCGTCGGATTTTCATTGGCCGCAGGCCGTGCTGCAGGACGCCTGTGCGGCCCTGGCCGGCTGCGACGTGGTGCCGGTCGTGCTGTGGGCGCGGCACGAGTTCGACGGCTGGCCGCGGCGCGGCCTGGCCGAGGTGCAGGATCTGGAAAGCGGCGAGCGCCGCACGATCTGGTTCCGGCCGGCGCTGGCCGAAGCGATGGCCCGCGCCGGGGCGCAGAGGCGCGCCGCGCTGCGCCGACAGTTCGCCGATTACGGCTGGCGCGCGTTCTTCTGCGACGGCGCCTTCGACGCGTCGGCCATCAACGCCTACTTCCATGGCGAAGACCGCGCGGATTGAGGCCCTGGCTGCCGTGCTCGCGCTCGCAAGCGGCGCAGCGTCGGCGCTGTCGCTGCAAACGGTCGAGCCGCGACCCTTCGGGTACACCGTCGGCGATGTGCTGGTGCGCCGGGTGGTGGTTGAGGGCGGCAGCGATGCAACGGTGGATCCGGCCAGCCTGCCGAAGCCGGGGCGGTACGGTCGCTGGTTTGCGCTGCGCGAGGCTACGGCGCTGCCGGACGGCGTGCGGCTGGCCTACCAGCTCGTGAACGTGCCGCTGCAACCGGAGATGGAAAACCTTCCGGCGCTGACCCTGCGCCTGATCGGACCGGACGGCGGCGCACGCGAAGCGGCGATCGGCCCGTTCACGGTGACGATGTCCCCGGTGGCGCATTTCGGCGCGTACGACGTGATCCAGGCGAGCGACGTGCGGCCGGATCTGGAGCCCCGACCGATCGATACCCGGGGTCGGCTGCAGCGGGTGCTCGCGTGTGGCGCCGCGCTGCTGGCGCTGGTGGCGGTTCAGGTCGCGCCCGCGCTGGCCCGTCGTCTGGGGTGGCGGCGGGCGGGCCCCTTCGCGCGCGCCTGGCGCGCTCTGCGGCGAGTGCCGCTGCGGGGCGACGACGCGGGCGCGCGTTGCGGCGCGCTGCGCCGGCTGCACCAGGCGCTCGACGAAACGGCTGGCCGCACGCTGGTGCTGGACAACATGGAGCGCCTGCTGCAAGCGCAGCCGTGGCTGGCGCCGGCACGCCCGGCGGTTCAGGCGCTGCTGGCCGACTCGCGCGCCGCGTTTTTCGAAGGGGCGGCCCCGCCGCCGCGCGCGCGCCTGCTGGCCCTGGCCGCGCAGCTGGCCGAGTTGGAGCGGCGCCGGTGATCGCTTTCGAATACCCGCCGCTGCTGTGGCTGCTGCCGCTGACCGCCCTGCCATGGCTTCCGGCAAGGCGTCCCCCCCTGGGCCGTTACCCGGCGCTGGCGCTGATCGCAGCCGACCGCCCGTCGCGCTGGGCCGGTCGCGTGCTTCGCGCCAGCGCGAGCGTTGCGATCGCTGCGCTGGTGGTTGCGCTGGCGGCACCGCGCTCGCCCGAGACCGCGGTCGACACGGTCGTGCAGGGCGCCGAGATCGTCGTTCTGCTGGATCGCAGCCTGAGCATGGACCAGCCGTTCGGCAAGCCGTCCAACGCCGTGCTGGACCTGACCGGCACGACCAAGGCGCAAGTGTCGCAGCGCCTGATCGAGCGATTCGCGCGGCAACGGGGCGACGACCTGTTCGGGCTCGTGCTCTTCAGCACGTTGCCCCTGCGGGTGCTGCCGTTCACGCAGCGCCAGGACGTGATTCAGGGCGCGATCGGCGCCACCGGCACCAGCCGCGCGCTGGGGGATACCGACGTCGGGCTCGGGCTGCTGGCCGCCGCTTCGTACTTCGACGGCCGACCCTACTCGGGCTCGCGCGTCGTGGTGCTGGTCTCGGACGGCGGCGCACAACTCGATCCGGTGACCCGTGCTCGCATCAGCGATGCCTATCTGCGCAACCGGATCGGCCTGTACTGGTTGTACATCCGCTCGCGCTTCGGTCCGGGCCTGTCGATGGCGGGGCAGGCCGACTCGTCCGCCGACGAAGCCATCCCGGAGCGCGCACTGCACCGGTTCTTCCGCACCCTGAGCACGCCGTACCGCGTGTACGAAGCCGAGGATGCGGACGCGTTGGAGCGTGCCATCGCGGACCTGGGTCGCCTGGAGCGCGCGCCGCTGCAGCTGCGCGTGCTCCAGGCGGGCTCGGACCTGCGGGGATGGCCGCTGGCGATCGCGCTGACAGCCGCGCTCGCGCTGGTGGCGGCCAACCTGTGGACCATCAGGCCGTGGCAAGCCGCATCCTGAAGCGCGCCGGTCCCGTGGCGCTGCGGGTGGCGACCTGCGCGCTGGCAATCGCGCTGGCGCTCGAATCCTGGCAACTCGAGCGCGCGCAGCGCGCGAACCGGGAACTGGCGGCGCGGCTGGCGGACCGTCCGCAGCCGACGGCACGGGGCACTGAGGTCGGCAACGATCCGCGCCTGTGGGTTGCCGCGGCGCGCCAGCCGGCGCACACCGGGCGCACCGCCGAGGCTGCCGCGCTGCTGCGCCGGGCCGCCGACGCATCGCGCGGCGACTTGCGCCAGGTTGCGCTGTACGACCTGGGTAACCTGTACCTGCGGGAGGCGCTGCGGGTGCTGCAAAGCGGTGCCGACGCCTCGGCCCTGCCGCTGCTCGAGCTGGCCAAGGAAAGTTACCGCAGCGCACTGCTGGAGCGTCCCGATCTGTGGGACGCCAAGTTCAATCTGGAGCTGGCGCTGCGGGTGGCGCCGGATCCAGATCCCGACGACACCGGCGCTCCGCCGATTCTGACCGGCGAGCGCGCGGTCACCACGATGCGGGCGTTCACGCTCGGACTGCCGTGAGCCCGCTGCGCGGGTTGTGGCGGCTTGTCGGCGGCGCGCTGCCCGTGCGGGCGGCATTGATGGCGGCGGCGGCGTTGATCGCGGTGGCGCTGGCGGCTCCACGACCCGTGCTGCCGCGCCGCGTGTTCGATGGCATCGTGGTGCTGGACATCACGCAGAGCATGAACACGCTCGATACGCTGCTCGACCGCCGTCCGGTGAGCCGTCTGGCGTTCGCCAAGGCCTGGCTGCGCCGCGCGCTGGCGCAACTGCCGTGCGGCGCGCGCGTGGGCTGGGGCGTGTTCACCGAGTACCGCAGCTATGTGCTGCTGCTGCCGGTGGAGGTGTGTGCCAATTACGCCGAGCTCGTGGCGAGCCTGGACCGGATCGACGGCACCATGGCGTGGGCCGGCGGCAGCGAGATCAGCAAGGGCCTGTTTTCGGCGCTCAGAATCAGCGCCCGGATGCCGGAGCGACCGGCCGTGGTGTTTTTCACGGACGGCCACGAGGCCCCGCCGCTGCGCAGCGACTACACGCCGGTCGTGCCGGACGAGGTCACCGATCCGCATGGCATCGTCGTGGGCGTGGGCGGCGACGAGCTGCGCCCGATTCCGAAATACGATCCGAGTGGGCAACCAATCGGCATCTGGGGCCCCGAGGAAGTGATGCAGGTGGCGCCGCAGGCCGGATCGCGCGAACCGGAGCGGGCGCCGTCTTCGCCGGTGGCGGTCGGCACCGAGCACCTGAGCTCGCTGAAGCAGCCGCACCTGCGCGAGCTCGCCGCGCTCAGCCGCCTGGGCTACGTGCGTCTGGAGCGCTCAACCGCCGTGAACGAGATCCTGCAGGACCGCCGTGCCACCCGGCGCCTGCCCGTGCCGGTCGATGCGCGCGCGCCGCTGGAAGCGATCGCGCTGGCGCTGCTCGTTTTCGTGATCGGCCCCCGGCGCCGCCTTCCGGACGGCATGCTGCGCCTGGCGCGGCGCATTCAGTCGTACTTTATATAGCGGAAGCGCTGATCGTCGCGCGGCGTGCCTTCCAGCGGTCCGCCCTCCAGACCCGGCTGCCACTGGATCACCTCTTCAATTTTCTTGGCCAGCGCGAAGTCCTTGTCGGTGATGCCCTTGGCCGTATGCGTGGAAAGCTTGACGATCACGAACGCGTACGACACGGCCAGGTCCGGATGGTGCCAGGCTGCTTCCGCCAGATGGCCGACGGCATTGACGACCATCAGCGTGCCCTTCCAGCTCTCGGTGCGGTACTTGCGGCGGATCCAGCCGCTCTCGTAGGTCCAATGGGGCAGCTCGGCAGCGAGTCGCTCGGCAACCTGCTCCTCGGAGTAAGCCGCTTCACGCGGCTTCGGCGTCGTCGTGCTCATCGCGATGCTCCTTCTCGGTGCGTCGCTACGCACCGAACGCCCACGCGTATACCGCCCGCTGACATATCAGAGGTGATATTAAGAACGCTTCCGGATCATTCGCGTTGACTTGATCGGCATGATTTGCCGATCGTGGTTTTGTTTGCTGCACTACAGCATACGCAAGACGAATTTTGGCAGCCGGCGGGATTGCCAGAGCGCCGACATTTGCTGTAATTTCCGCGCCAGATCGCGGATTGTCCAACAACGCAAACCGAAACGCACGGACAATTCATCCCGGTAAGACGCACGGCCATTGTCTTGCCGCCGGTGATTCAAGGGCGTCAGGTGGATACTGCAATCAGCGTTCAGCAGCGGCCGCTCGGCTCGCGAGAACCTTGCGGCGGCTTTGAGGGCAAACGTAAGGAGACGCTCATGCATGGGGGAATACGCTTTCTTTTAGTCGGAGCCGCCGCCGCGGCTATGGCAGGTACCGCGGTGGCGAATTCGGACTTGGCGAAGTTGGAAGCCAATCCGGACAACTGGGCAGCGCAATCGGGCGATTTCGCCCTCTCGCGCCATAGCAAGCTGACTCAAATCAACAAGACCAACGTCCACAAGATGCAGGTGGCGTGGACCTTCTCGACCGGTGTACTGCGCGGCCACGAAGGCGGTCCTCTGGTGATCGGCGATACGCTGTACGTGCACTCGGCGTTCCCGAACAAGGTGTTCGCGATCAACCTCGATGACCAGACGATCAAGTGGAAGTACGAGCCCAAGCAGGATCCGTCGGTGATCCCGGTGATGTGCTGCGACACCGTCAATCGGGGACTGGCCTACGCGGAAGGCAAGATCTTCCTGCAGCAGGCTGACACCACGCTGGTTGCGCTCGACGCCAAGACCGGCAAGGTGATCTGGTCGGTGAAAAACGGCGATCCGAAAGTCGGTGCCACCAACACCAACGCGCCGTTCATCATGAAGGACAAGGTCTTGACGGGCATCTCGGGCGGCGAGTTCGGCGTGCGCGGTTACGTGGCGGCCTACGACATCAACACCGGCAAGCAGGTCTGGAAGGGCTACAGCATGGGTCCGGATTCGGACATGCTGATGGACCCGGCCAAGACGATGACCTACGCGGACGGCAAGATGGTGCCGGTCGGGGCGGACTCGTCGCTGAAGACCTGGCAGGGCGACCAGTGGAAGATCGGCGGCGGCACGACGTGGGGCTGGTTCGGCTATGACCCGCAGCTGAACCTGATGTACTACGGCTCGGGCAATCCGTCGACCTGGAACCCGACGCAGCGGCCGGGCGACAACAAGTGGTCCATGACGACCTGGGCCCGCGATGTCGACACCGGCGCCGCCAAGTGGGTCTACCAGATGACGCCGCACGACGAGTGGGACTTCGACGGCGTCAACGAGATGATCCTGGCCGACATCCCGGTGCACGGCAAGCCGACCAAGGCGCTGGTCCACTTCGACCGCAACGGTTTCGGCTACACCTGGGATCGCACGACCGGTCAGTTGCTGGTGGCCGAGAAGTATGACCCGGCCGTGAACTGGGCCACTGGCGTCGACATGAAGACCGGCCGTCCGGTCGGCGTTCCGAAGTACTCGACCGAGCACAATGGTGTTGACGTCACCACCAAGGACGTCTGCCCGGCCGCTCTGGGTACCAAGGATCAGCAGCCTTCGTCGTTCGATCCGCAAACCGGCCACTTCTATGTGCCGACCAACCACGTGTGCATGACCTACGAGCCGTTCAAGGTCGAGTACACCGCGGGTCAGCCGTATGTGGGCGCCACGCTGACGATGTTCCCGGGCCCGACCACGCCCGTGAACGGCATGCAGGGCAGCATGGGCTCGCTGATCGAGTGGGATGCCGGCACCGGCAAGATCGTCAAGTCGCACCCCGAGAAGTTCTCGGTATGGAGCGGCGTGCTGACGACCGACGGCGGCATCGCCTGCTACGGCACGCTGGAGGGCTATCTGAAGTGCGTCGACGCGACCGACGTCAACAAGGAGCTCTACAAGTTCAAGACGCCGTCGGGCATCATCGGCAACGTGAACACCTGGACCTACAAGGGCCGTCAGTACATCGGCGTGCTGTCCGGGATCGGCGGCTGGGCCGGTATCGGCATGGCCGCGGGTCTGGAGAAGGACACCGACGGTCTGGGCGCGGTCGGCGGCTACAAGGAACTGGCCAAGTACACGGAGCTGGGCGGTCAGTTGACCGTGTTCGTGCTGCCGCAGTAACGCTCCGGTAGTATTCTCGATACGAGCGCGCGAGCCTGGCTCGCGCGCTTTTTTTAAGCGCGCCCGCAAGGGCGCATTCGCGTCTTACACCCTGACCCATCGGTACGAAAAATGGACAAGATCTTCCTGAGCGACCTGCACGTGCAGGCGATGATCGGCATCTATCCGGACGAGCGGATCTCTTCCCGCCCGGTTCAGATCGATCTGGAGTTCGGCGTACCGGGCAAGCGGGTCTTCAGATCCGGCGACGTCGCGGACACGATCGATTACGCGGCGGTGTCCGAGCGGATCCGCGACGAGGTGGCCCGCGTCCGCTTCGGTCTCCTGGAAGAAATGTCCGAGGCGATCGCGCGCATCGTCCTGGACGAGTTCGGTTCGCCATGGGTGCGCGTGACCATCGTCAAGACACGCGTGCTCGGCGATGGCATAAACGTCGGTGTCTCGATCGAGCGCCGCGCTCCCCGATCGCGCAGCGTGGGCAGCACCGCGCGCCGCAACGGGGTTCCGGTCGGGCCGGACTATCGGATGCTGAGCTCCGGTCGTTTCGACGGAAACGATTCCGCGACGCAGCAAATCCTGGCCCGGCCTGAAGGCACGGCGAGCTAACATCAACCCGAAAGAGGGATGCCGGACTGCGGCGGGAGAAAATCGAAATGACCTGTTTGCTTCGGGCGGGCGTCGCACGTCTCATGGTCGCCGTCTTGGCGGCAACCGCCGCTGTGGCCGTTGCGCAAGATACGCCGCCTGCCGGCGCGGCCATTCCCGGCCCGCCGTCCACGGCTGCCCCCGAGGCCGCGCCTGCCGCATCGCCGACGGCGCCCGCTCCGGCTGCGCCCGCACCCGCGGCATCACCGGCTGCGCCAGCGGCGGCCGCGCCCGCAGCCGGCGGCGCTGGACCGCTGTACACGGTGGTCGATGGCAACCACGTCGACTCCCACACGATGAACGGGTGGCGCACATGGCGCGCGATGGCATGCGAGCGCTGCCACGGCGCCAACCAGGAGGGTCTGGTCGGTCCGTCGCTGGTGGACGGCATGAAGACGATGTCCCGGGAGGATTTCAACAAATGCATCCTCGACGGCCGAATCGACAAGGGCATGCCGAACTTCGGCGAGGTCAAGACCGTCGTCGAAAACATCGATAACCTGTACGCGTTCCTCAAGGGACGTTCGGACGGAGCCATACCGACCGGCCACCTGAAAGAGATCCAATGATGGGACAGGCCTTCCCTCGGCGCCGGATCGTTGCGGTCGCCTGCGTGCTCGTGCTCGGGCTGGCGGCCGGCGCGCGCGCGCAGTCCCCACCGCCCGCGGCCGACAACGTACTGCGCGTGTGCGCCGATCCGAACAATATGCCGCTGTCGAACCGCAACGGCGAGGGATTCGAGAACCGGATCGCCGAGCTGCTGGCGCGCCAGCTCGGCTGGAAGCTGGAATACACGTGGTTTCCGCAGCGCATGGGCTTCATCCGCAACACGCTCCGGGCGCGCGATCCGGACCTGGATCGCTTCAAGTGCGATCTGGTGATGGGGGTTCCGGTCGGCTATGAGCTGACCCTGACGACGCCCCCCTATTACCACTCGACCTGGGCGATGGTGATTCCAAAGGGCAAGGGACTGGACGACATCCATGCGCCGGATGACCTCTTGAAGATCGATCCGGCCCGGCTGAAGAAGCTGCGCTTCGGGCTGGTGGCGCGCACCCCGCCGACCGACTGGCTGCTGAAGAACAACCTGTTTGATCAATCGGCGGCGATTCCCCCGCAATCGGGCGATCCCGAGGCGTACCCGGGCGAACTGATCGAGAAGGAGCTGGCGGCAGGCCATTTCGATATCGCGTTCGCCTGGGGGCCGATCGCGGGCTACTTCGCCAAGCATGCCCAGCCGCCGGGCATGCTGGTGGCGCCGTTTCCGCCCACGCCGGACATCCAGTTCGACTTCAAGATCGCGATGGGGGTGCGCTTCGGGGAAAAGGAGTGGCGGGACCGCATCGCGGGCCTGATCGCGGCCAACAAAAAGGAGATCGACGCGATTCTCCTGTCGTACGGAATACCCTTGCTGGACGATCAGGGTAAGCTGATTTCGGCTGCCGACTGAGTTGCTTCACATGCTGGACCGCCGCCGGCTTCGGCCGGACCAACCGCACCGACGCGCGCTGCGCGTCGCCCGGATGGCGGCAGCCGTGCTCTTTATCGTGCAGGGGTTGGCGCACGCCGATCCGGTGCCGATCTCGCCGGCCGAGACGCTGCTGTTCATGACGCCCCATCTGCAGGAAGTGCAGCCGCCCAGCCGGCTGCACTATGCATTTCGCAAGAGCGGGACGCTCGAACAGGGTTTTTCGGACACAGTCGACGTCGACATCACCACCGGGCCGGACGGCAGCAAGAAGGGAGCGACCCGGTTTTTCTCCGGGGCGCGCCAGATCAAGTATGAGGAGATCGAACGCTTACAGGGCAATCCGGTGCTGCTGTTCTACCTGGACCGCGAAGTCACGGAGATGTCGCGGCTGACCGGCGGTTCGGCGTACCACTTTCGGCAGACCATCCGCAGGGCCCTTGCCGATTCGGCGAAGATCAACGACGTCGACATCCGTTTCGACGGCCGCAATCTGCGTGCCCAGCAGATCACGATCGCGCCATACGGCGCCGACCCGAACCGGGCCAAATACGAGCGGCTGGCCGCCAAAAGGTACGTGTTCACGCTCTGCGATGAGATTCCCGGCCACGTCTACCAGCTGCGAGCCTTCGTTCCGGCCGCCAGCGGCTCGTCCAAGGACGAGGCCGTGATCGACGAGACGCTGACGTTCCAGTCCGCCGGCGCGCCCAGATAGGGCGCTGATCACTCGGCGAACAGGTATTTGCAGCTCCGGTCGTCCGGGTCGTGCACCAGGATCCGGTCATACAGGCCGACGCTCTCCGACACGGCGCGTTCCTCGTCTTCCGGCAACAGGAACCCCGCGGCGACCTGGCGACTCGCCGCTGCGCGTACCTTGGCGATGAAATCCTCGCGCGTCGGGTAGCGCTCTTGCAGGCTCGCGCGCGGATCGCCGGCAGCGTGCCGCTCGGCCGCCGTGCGGGCGAACGGGGCGAAGCTGCCGTCCCAGCGTGCCGTGGCCCAGGCAAAGCCGGTTTCAGGCGCGCGCCCGTTCCACCCGGTGTGTGTGCCCAGCGGAACTTCAAGCTCCACCAGCCGCACGCCGCCGCGGTCGTTGCCGTCGCTGTCCGGCGCCGGCACGCGCGTTTCGTAGGCCGGTCCATGCTTCGGCGGAACACGGCTGGCGACGCCCTCTATGTGAAACCGCGGGCCAAAATCCAGCCGCGGCTCTCGCAGGTTCTGCTGCGGCGGAAAAAGGCCTGTGCCCTTCGGGAAGGCGGCGCGGTAGGCGGCGACCGTGATCAACGTGCCATCGCTCAACCGGGGATAGGAGCTGGGCGGGGGCGGCTCGCCCGAGCTCGCCCAGCGCTCCAGCGCCAGGATCAGCGCCCGCATGGGCAGGTAATGGTCGGTGGTGGAGACGCAGTTCACGTAGGGCGCCCGCGTCCGCGAGCGTCCCACGTAGTGCTGCGCGCCCATGAAGCCGTAGATCCGCACGTTGTCCGCCGGTGCCACGTCCCGGGCGCCGTCGGGGGTGGTGGTGATCAGTGACGCGTCGCGGTTCCAGTACTCGGTCGACGTGTTGGCAATGATCAGCTTCGGCAAGCGCCCCTGCGCGTCGCGCGCGTGGTCCAGGTACGAGGCAGTGTTTCCCGTGACGGAGTCGCGCGACGGCGCCGTGGTAAAGGGGAACTCGTCGGAAGGGTAGTCGTGTTCCTCCAGCATCGAGGGGTGACGCGTCGGCTGGGCGAAGCGGCTGTTGAAACCGGCCGAACCGCCGGCGCCCGGCACCTGCAGGTAGGCGCCGTCGAACGCCAGTCGGCCGGTCTCGTCCACATCGAGGCCATCGTGCAGCATTCGACCGATGACGCGACCGGACTGGCTGATGCCGAAGATCAGCACCTGGCGCGGCGCCGGCGCGCCCTCGAACGGGTGGTCGCGGAAGTAGGCCAGCAGATCCCGAATGCCGGCCAGGCCCGCACCGGTCACATACGGGTCCTTGGCGGTGTACGTCAGCTCGTAGATCGTTCCGGCCTTGAATTGCCCGTCCAGCTGCACCCGGCCCGGGCCACCCGCTTGTTCAGGCGGGACAAAGTGCCAGCGGGCGCGGCCGATCGGACGGCGAGCTTCCTGCGGGCGCGCGCGCTCGGTCAGCCGCGCCGATGGGTCGTCTGGCGTGGCCGGCTCGTAGGTCAGGCCGGCCGTTCCGGCGTACGTGGCGACATCCGTCGCCGCGCCGACGATGAACTCGTTTTGCACCGGGCCCGTGATCGCCGCTACACCGGGTCCACTGGCGACCGGGGGAGCGAAAACGAGCGGTTTTGCGCCGGCCGGCTGAGGCGCTACGTCCCAGGTCCAGGCTGAGAACAGCAGCGTGAAGCCGTGGCGCATCAGGAAGCCGTCGCCCGCGTCGGCCGCGGTGGCGGGGTCATTGTTGGCCGGGCTGCGGCCATTGACCTGCCCGAGCATGGCGATGCGGCCGCGGTTGTTGACGTCGTAGATCAGGGTCGAGGATCGAGCGCTGACGGGTCGCAGCAATACGAACTCGCTGGCGAACGTGGCCCGACCGTGGGCGTCGCGGGGCGCGTGCTTCAGATCGACGATGCGGGCGTTGGCGGGCGCCGACGGGTCCAGTGCGAAATGGGCGATGGCGCGGATCTTTTCATAGGCGCCCGCTTCGCCGAAGCCGACACCCGGCGCGAACGGCACCCGCTCCAGAACCTCCACGCGCTCGACGGCCGCCCGCGCGGGCGCGCCGACTGTCACCAGCAAGATCACTGCAACCAGCGGAAGGCGTCGTGGTGGCATGTTGGTCGCGGCCTCGAACAACCGATTATTCGATTCTTGCCGCCAAAATGCCGCAAATTCATCGTAGGATCAACCGGCCATTGCAAAATCGTCGACTTTGATGAGCGCTTCACCCGTTTTTAACGTTTCCGACACCGCGCGCTGGGTCGCCGTCTACCGGGCCTGGGAATCCGCCAGGGTGGACGCCCTGTTCCGCGATCCATATGCAGACTTGCTGGCCGGCGAGCGCGGACGAGCCATCGCCGCGCTGATGCCGCGCGAGGCGCGCAGCGGCTGGCCACTGATCGTGCGCACCAAGCTGATCGACGATCTGGTGCAAGCCGCGGTCGCGCAAGGCTGCGACTGCGTGCTGAATCTGGCAGCGGGGCTGGACACCCGACCATATCGGCTGCAACTGCCCGGTTCGCTGCGATGGATCGAAGCCGATCTGCCCGGCCTGATCGAAGAGAAGGAGCGGCTGCTCGCCGATGCCCGGCCAGGCTGTCAGCTGCGCAGAATCAAAGTCGACCTGGCCGACGCCGGAGCGCGCGCTGCGGCGCTGCGCGATGCGTTGGGACCGTCCGCACGGGCCCTGGCCATCACCGAGGGGCTGCTGGTCTATCTCGACGATGCGCACGTGCGTGCCATATCGGCGGACCTGTCCGCCCTGCCGGGCATCCACCGTTGGATTCTCGACCTCGCGTCCCCTGGCGTGGTGGAGATGATGCGCAAGAGCATGGGCAGGCACTTGGCGAACGCACCGATGGGATTTGCCCCGCAAAACGGCATCGCCCATTTCGAAGCACTCGGTTGGCGTGTGATCACGGTGGACTCGATTTTCCACGCGGCCGCACGATTGCGGCGCCTGCCGTTCTTCCTGAGGATGTTCGCGCTGTTCCCGGAGCCGGACCCCAGGCGTCTGGGCAGATCGCGCTGGTCGGGGGTCGTTCAGCTCGGCAGGCCAGAGCGGTCCGGATGAACTTCGATCGCCTGCGGACGTTGACGGACCTCTGATCCTGCTGTTAGATAGCGGACTTGGTGGCGGGAGCGCTGGTGTCCCTGAAGCGACAAGAAGAAGACTGCGAGCCTTGAACCAGTCCTCGTCCGACGATCACGGCCTGCCCGAGCTGACGCTGCGCGGCATCCTGCTGGGCGGGCTGATCACGTTCGCCTTCACGGCCGCCAATGTCTACATGGGGCTGAAGATCGGACTGACGTTCGCCACGTCGATTCCGGCGGCCGTCATTTCGATGGCGGTTCTGCGCCTGTTCAAATCTTCGAGCATCTACGAGAACAACATCGTGCAGACGGTCGCGAGCGCCGCCGGCACGCTGGCCTCGATCATCTTCGTGCTGCCGGGACTGATCATCGTGGGCTGGTGGCAGGGCTTTCCGTTCTGGACCAGCTTCGCGGTGACCTGCCTGGGCGGAATCCTGGGCGTGATGTTCTCGGTGCCGTTGCGCCGGGCGCTGGTGGTCGACAGCAACCTGCCGTATCCCGAGGGGGTCGCCGCGGCCGAAGTGCTGCGTGTCGGCACCGACTCGCGCACGGGCGATGCGGAAAGCCGTCTGGGTCTGAACGTGCTGATCGTCAACTCGGTGGCCTCGGTCGCATTTGCCGCGTTGAGCAAGACCCGGCTGCTGGTCGACGAGGCGGCCATCTTTTTCCGCACCGGTGCAGGAGCGACCGGAGTCTCGGCCAGCTTGTCGCTGGCGATGATCGGCGCGGGGCACCTGGTCGGCCTCTCGGTGGGCATGGCGATCCTGCTCGGCATTGCGATCGGCTGGTGGATCCTGCTGCCGATTCTGACCGCGATGTCGAATCTGCCGGGGTCCGCGGAACACGTGGCGCTGTCAGTTTTTCGCAGCGACGTGCGCTTCTTCGGAGCCGGTGTGATCGGGGTGGCGGCGCTGTGGACGTTCGGGACGATTCTCGGCCCGATCGCGTCGGGCCTGCGTTCGGCGATCAAGGCCTCCGCCTTGCGCAGCGCCGGCGGCGGCGCGTTGCCGCTGATCGAGCGCGATCTGCCGGTCGGAATCGTCGGCGCCGGAGTGCTCGCAACGCTGGTGGTGATCGCGCTGGTGCTGCGGCAGTTCATTGCGGGCGGCCCCCTGGCGGATCACGCCGTGCCGCTGATCGCAGCCACGCTCGTTTACATCCTGGTGGCCGGCGTCGTGACGGCGGCGGTGTGCGGCTACATGGCCGGCCTGGTCGGATCGTCCTCCAGTCCGGTTTCTGGCCTGGGCATTCTGGCCGTTCTGACGGCCGGGCTGATGCTGCTGGCGGTGGTCGGCGGCGCCTCCTCGCCTGCGCAGTCCCAGGCGATGATCGCGTATGCGCTGTTCGCCACGGCGATTGTTTTCGGTATCGCGACCATTGCCAACGACAACCTGCAGGATCTGAACACCGGCCGCCTGATCGGGGCCACCCCGTGGCGTCAGCAGGCGGCGCTGCTGGCAGGCGTCGTGTTCGGCTCGCTGGTGGTGCCACCGGTTCTGGATCTGCTGAACACCGCCTACGGGTTCTCCGGCGCCGCCGGCGCCAGACCCAACGCGCTGCCGGCCCCGCAGGCGGCGCTGATCTCCGCGCTGGCGCAGGGCGTGCTGGGCGGCAGTCTGAATCTGCGGATGCTCGAATTCGGCGCGGTGGCCGGCGTGCTGTTGATCGCGCTGGATGTGGCACTGGGCCGCGCCGGCAAAATGCGGGTGGCGCCGCTCGCCGTCGGCCTGGGCATCTACCTGCCGATGGGAGTCAGCCTGGCCCTCGTAGTCGGCGCGGTCACCGGTCACTACTACAACCACTGGACCACGCGCACTGCCCATCCAGCGTTTGCCAAGCGGATGGGCGTGCTGATGGCGACCGGGCTGATCGTGGGCGAGAGCCTGTTCGGCGTGCTGTACGCCGGCATCGTCGCGGGCTCGGGTACCAGCGAGCCGTTGGCGCTGGTGGGGGACTGGTTCGCGACGCCGGCCCTGATCGGCGGCGTCATCGTGTTCCTCGGGTTGGTCGCTGCGCTGTACCGGCGGCTGACCAAACGCTTCGCGGGCGGCCCGGCCGCCTAGGCGTGTTCAGCGGGCCAGTGGATCAGCTCGCCTTGCCCGCCGAACGCGAGGTCGCCGGTCCAGCGCCGCACCCGGGTCGACGCCCGGGCCAGTGACGCGAAGCGCGAGGGCAGCTCCTTCCACGATCGGGCCAGCAACACCAGGAATCCGAGCGGCAGCTCGCCGCCGTCATTGAACGTCGGTCCGGGCGTCGGCGCCGGTCCGACCAGCAGCAGCGTGCCGCGCCGCATCGCGAAACCCGGCCGCTCACCGCAGGCGCCCAGCGTTGCAATCGTGCCGCCCTGCATCCGCGAGGCGCAGTAGTTCCCACAAGCGCCCTCGGCCAGGATCAATCCGCGCCGCATGTGGTCGCCGGCGCGATCGCCCAGGCGACCGGCGACGATCACGACCCCGCCGCGCATGCCGCGATGTTCGCCGGGCAGGGCCGCACCCAGGTAGTCGCCGGCATTGCCACCGACGCGCACCAGGCCCCCGGTCAGTCCGCAGGCCGCGTAGGCGTCGACGCTTCCGCTGACATCGATGCGGCCGCCCTGCATGCCCAGGCCCACGTAGGCGCCCGCGTCGCCCTCGATCCGGATCTGGCCGTCCTGCATGCCAGCCCCGATCCGGTCCATGCGCGCGCAGTCGCCCTCGATCAGGATCGATCGGCCGGCGCTGCCGCGCACATCGAACCATTCGCCCACCGGCACCCGGCGGCGGCCGCACGCCAGCGGCACGCGCGCGACCGCCTCGGCCGACTGCCCCGCCAGACGCTCCGGCGTCAGCGGCGACAGGTCCAGCCGGAACCGCGGAGCCGTGCGCACCCGAAGGACGAGATCACTCATATCACCCTCACCCCCTCCCCTCTCCCGCTGCGCGGGCGAGGGGCGATACCAGCGTGCCCCTGCAGACGGTGCACACACTTGCGGTGCCCGGTCGCCCCTCGCCCGCGCAGCGGGAGAGGGGAGGGGGTGAGGGCGCGCCGGCTCATGGCAGCAGTTCCCGCAGCGGAAAATGGAACTTGCCGAGCTTGCCGCCGTAGTTGCCGGCGCTCAGCCGGCGGATCCCTCCGGCCGCGCCGACGGCGCACACCGCCCGCAGGCCGACTTGCATCGATTGGCGCACCGCCTCTTCGGTGAGCCCGTCGATCACGATTTCATACACGCATTCGATGTCCGCACCGAGCTCGGAATCGACGCCGGCGCGCAGCGTCGGACAGAACGCGTCGTTGGTCGATGCGATCAGCGTCTTGTACTTGGAGCCGATTTTCGAGCCCGAACGGGCGATGCCTCCTGGAAACGGCATGATCGCGCCGCCGACCTGCCGCATCGCGCCGATCGCAGCCTCGGCAGCGGCCAGCGCCTGGGAGCTGCCGGTGGCCAGAATCAGGAAGTTGCCGCCCCCGATCGCATCGCTCATGGCGGTCGTATCCTCGGCGATGAACTCGCCGTCCATCACCGGAACGCGCCAGTAACGCCGCTCGCCGATCATCTTGGAAATCTGGTGCCCGTCGCCGAAATACCGCAGCGTCTTGCCCAGCGGCAGGGGCCTGCCGCTGCCGATGCCCGCAAAGACCGCGCTGGTGGGCGAAGTCAGAACGCATTGACCGACGCGCCGCTCGAGCTGCTTGGCCAGTTCGCTGCTGGAGGTCGTAAAGAGCAGTACCGCGATCCCCGGCCGCCCGTCCGGCGTGTCGCCGGCGTCGAGCTCGCGCTCGATGCCGGCTTCGACGCCGCATCCGATCACCGAAGTGGCAAAGCCCGTCATCGACACGGCCGCCTGCCGGGCCCACGCCGGCGTGCTTGCCGTGATGATCACGCGCGTGGCGCGCATCGCGAAGGCTTCCGCGAACGTGTCGTCGATCGCCACGCCGTTGACGATCACGGCGATGTCCCCCGGCACTTGTGAACGAGCAGGCCCGAGCCGCACTCGCACAGCTCGTCCGGATCGATCCGGAAACCGGCGGCAGACGTCGTCTGATAGCGCTCGAAATAGTCGGCAACGATCGCCTCGATCGACCGGTCGTATTCCGGCTTGACCGCATGCACGCGGCCGCCGCCCGGGACAGCGACCAGGCGGCCGTCGCGCACGACCAGCTGGCCGTCCTTGAAGACGTACTCCGGTGCCGCGAACATCTGCTCGCGGTCGGCCTGGTCGCGGTAGACGACGACGTCGGCGGCCGCCCCGGCGCCCAGGTGCCCGCGGTCGGACAGGCCGAGCGTGCGCGCCGGGCCCGCGCGCGTCATGATCGCGATCTCGTACAGCGAGTACTCGCGCGTCAGGCTGCCCAGGGTCGAGGCCGCGCGCGCATCCGGATCGATCGTCTGGAACATGGCGTTGCGGAACGCGCGGTCGGTCAGCAGCCGGATCAGATGCGGGTAACTGGAAAATGGCGCCCCGTTCGGATGGTCGGTGGTCAGGAAAATGCGCCACGGATCGCGCACCGACAGGAAGATTTCCAGCCCGATCGCCCACTGCAGCGCGTTGACGAAACTCTGGTCGCGGTAGCGGAACGGAACCACGCCGCAGCCGGCGTCGCATTCGATGTCCATGATCACCGATTTGCGCGGCGATCCCAGCTCGGCGTTGCGGAACTGCATCATGCTGTCGCCGGACGCCGTCACCGTCTGGCCGAACATGATCTGACCCACATCGGCGCTGACGTTCGGGTTCGCGTTGATCGCCTCGGCGATGCGCGCCGCGGCCGACGAGAATTTGCGGTCGCCCTCCGTGCCGTAACTGTGGAACTGGATGTGCGTCAGGTGAATCGGCAGCCCCTCGGCAGCGGCGATCGTAGCGAGCGTTGTCTCGGCGTTGCCCGGCACGCCCAGATTGCACCCGTGCACGTGCAGGGCGTGCGGCACGCCCAGCTCGTGCACGGCGCGCGCCAGGCTGTGCAGCACCTGGCGCGGCGTGATGCGGTAATGCGCGTGCGCCTCGTCGAGGTCGAGGCGGCGCTGGTTGAACTTGAACGCGCTGATACCGCCCGGATTGACCACCTTGATGGCGATCGACTGCGTGCAGTCCAGGATCCAGCCGACGTAGTCGTTGATGCGCGCCTGCGCCTCCCCGCCGGCGAGCATCCGCAGGAAGAAGTCGTCGTTGCCCAGCAGCGCATAGCAGCCCTTGTCGACGATCGGCGTATCGCCCATTTCCAGGTGCGTCTGGCGCGCGTTGATCGGGAGCATGGCCGGCTCGAAGCAGGCGGTGTAGCCCATTTCGGCGTAGGCGTAGCCGGCTGCCAGGGTTCCCGGCACGGCGTGACCGCAGCTCGAGCGGGTCAGCTCGGTGCGCGGGTAGCCGTTGTCGCGGTGATCCTCGGGCAGCAGCAGTCGCGCCAGATTGACCTTGCCGCCGCCGATGTGCGTGTGCAGGTCGATGGCGCCCGCCATCACGATGCGGCCGGCCACGTCGATCGTGTGCGCGCCCGGCGCATCGGGCGGTGGCTCCACGATGCTGCTGTCGCGGATATACAAGTCGCCAACCCGCCCGTCGATGCCACGCGCGGGATCGATGATCCGGCCGCCGGCCAGCCGTGTCAGCACCGGAGCAGTTCCCTGGAAATGGCGGCCAGCACCTGGGCGCAGGATGCCGGTTTCGAGTCTCGCGCGGCCGACAGGTGCATCGTCAACACCCGATCGGTTCGCACCAGGTGGCCGCCGTGATCGAGGCCGGGCGTTGCGACCGGGAAGTACACATCGGCGCGGCGCGCCGCGGCCGCGTTCGGGCCGGCCACCAGGATCACAGGCGGCTTGGGCGGCGCGGCGGCCTCTGCCGGAAGCGGCAGGTCCGATAAGGTCGAGATCCACATCAGCGCGTCGACCTCGCCCCTGGCCAGCAGTCGGCGCGCATCGAACAGGTACGGATCGTAGGCGGGCCGGTTGCCGGCGAAGCTGGTGCGGAACGGCAGTCCCACCTGCCACAGCAGCACCGCACCGGCCGTCAGATCGGCTTCATGGCCGCCCAGGGGAAACCCGCAAAATCGTGTGGAGCGATTCAGCGCGGTGAGCGTGCGCCCGATCGCCTGCACGCTGAGCTCGGCGTGCGCAAAGTCCAGGTCGGCCGCTGCCCACACGATGACGCCGTAACGGGCCGCCTGCATCGCACTGGCGAGCTCCTTGAGCCGGTCGATCGGCACCGCACCCACGCGCGTTGCGTCCAGCCGCGCACCGGCGGTCAGCGCGGCCAGGGCCCCGAGCAGATCGGGCAGGTCGCCGCGATCGCATTCGAGCCCGTCGGCCCGACCCGGAGCATCGGGCGGCGGCCTGGCACCCACGAAAATCGAACGGCGTTCACTATCTTTCAGGCCGAACAAGGTTCCGCCCGGCGCCGCGATCCGCTCGAAGAAACGCGGAAAACGGCTGACGACATCGGTTCCGATCACGACCAGCAGGTCGGCGCGGTTGCGAACCTCGGCCAGCGTCGTCGTAATCGCCCCTCGATCCTGGAATGCCAGCACGTTGCGAAAGTCGGCGACAGAGCCGGCGTGGTCGAGTACCGCCCCGCAGCGATCGGCCAGTTCGACCGCGGCGCGCATTCCAGCCACGTCGGTGGCCAGGCCTGCGATCAGCGGTTGCCACGCCTCGCGCAGCACGTGGGCGGCGGCCTGCGCGGCCTGCTCCAGCGTGGCAGCCGTTCCGGCCACCAGCGGCGAGCTCAGCCCGGGCGCGGACTGGCGCGCAAAGCCCGCCCGGCTCAACTCGCATCCGTGCGCGCGCACGGCCACCGCACCGGCCGCCGAGGTCTCCACGACCACGTCCTCGCACAGCAGACCGCAGAACGGGCAGGTGCAGGTCGCGACCGCGGCCGACGCCTGCTGCCTTTCATTCGGACTCGCGACCATGGGCCGATTCTAACGACGCTGCTCGGCGGTGCGGATATCAGGCTGCAAGATCCGGGGAGTATCCTTCGCGCTGGCTTCGTTGCGGATACCAAGGGTAGGGTCGACACGTGCAAAGTCCGGCTGGAATCTCCCGGCACGCAGCACCGGCCCCTTCGCAGATCCGGGTCATAGCACCATCGCGCCTGCATTTCGGTTTTGTTGACCTGCACGGCGGACTGGGGCGCCGGTTCGGCAGCCTGGGACTGGCCATCGAGCGCCCGATGGTGAAATTGCGCGCCCTGAACGCCTCCGACACGGAAGCCGTCGGCCCCTCGGCCGAACGGGTCTCGCGCGTTCTGAACGCATTGCAACAGCGCTACCGGGTCGGGCGCGGCGTGCGGATCGAAATCGAGGAGGCCATCCCACCGCACGCCGGTCTGGGATCCGGAACCCAGATCACGCTGGCTGCGGCCGCAGCCGCCTGCGCGCTGTGGCAACTGGCGGTGCCGGTGACGGAACTGGCGCGGGTACTGCAACGCGGCGCGCGCTCGGGAATCGGCAGCGGCGTGTTCGAGCTGGGCGGCTTCGTGGTCGACGGCGGCCGTGGGGACCAGGATCGCGCGCCGCCCGTGATCAGTCGCCTGCCATTTCCGGAGGAATGGCGCGTGGTGCTGGCCTTCGATCCGGAGCTGACGGGCCTGCACGGCGAGCGCGAGGCCTCGGCATTCCGCGATTTGCCGCCGTTTCCCGAGCGCGAAGCAGAGCGGCTGGCGCGCCTGGTGCTGATGCAGCTGTTGCCCGCCCTGGCCGAAGCGAGGCTCGATCAATTCGGTAGCGCGCTGACGGACCTGCAGCGGACGGTCGGCGATCATTTCGCGCCTGCGCAGGGCGGGCGCTACGCGAGCCGGCGCGTCGAAAGCACGTTGCAGCAGCTGGCTGGCAGCGGTGCCGCCGCCTGCGGGCAAAGCTCGTGGGGCCCGACCGGCTTTGCGATCTTCGGCAGTCAGGCCGCCGCCGAAGCGGCCATCGAGCGGCTCGGCCGCTCATCGCGCGGCGCGCAGCCGGCAACGGTCCATGTCGTGCGGGGATGCAACGGCGGAGCGCAGATGCATCCGGTGTACGCGACCGCGGGTCGGGCGGTGGCCGCCTGATTTCGCCTCGTCGGGGTCCACCAGATGGAGCATCCCTACATCCTGCATCTGCTGACGCCGTCCCGCCATGCCAGTCCGTTCGACGTGAACATGGCCTTGGATGCGGGATTCGACACCGTGATCCCGTACACGCAGGCGACGATCGACGATGTGGCGGGCCTGACGCAGGACGCGATTTTTTCGCGCGGCACGCATGGGGTCAAACGCACCGGTATTTTCATCGGCGGTCGCGAGGTCGAGCTGGCGCACGAGATGCTGGAGACGGCGCAGTCCGCGATGGTGCCACCGTTCGAAGTGTCGGTATTCGCCGATCCGAGCGGCGCCTACACGACAGCTGCCGCGATGGTGGCGGACGTCGAACGGCTGCTCAAGGCTTCCCGAGCCGAGGGTCTGTCGGGGGTCAACGTCGTCGTGTACGGGATCGGACCGGTTGGCGTGTGCACAGCCGTGCTGGCGGCCGGCGCCGGTGCCCACGTCACCATCGTGTCACACAACAGCGAGGTGCGCGCGCGCAGCGTGGCGGCGATGTGCCAGGCGCGTTTCGGCGCGATGATCCGCGGCGCCAGCGCGGTCGATTCCGCACAGAAGCGCAGCATCATCAGCGCAAGCCACGTGCTCCTGGCCTGCGGCAAGGCGGGCGTGCGGCTGTTCGGGCGCGACGACCTGAACGCGGCGCGCGAGTTGCTGGTCGCGGCCGATGTGAACGCGGTGCCGCCCGAGGGCGTCGAGGGCATCGGCCCGATGGATCGCGGCCGCTCCCTGCCGGCCGGCTCCGGCCGGGCGGTCGGGATCGGCGCGCTGGCCATCGGCAACATCAAGTTCAAGGTGCAACGGGGCCTGTTCGAGAAAATGCGCTCGGCCGAGCGGCCCGTGTATTTCGATTTTCGCGACGCCTTCGCCCTGGCGCGCGAGCTCGCCGCGTAGCTTTGCCGCTCGACCGCGATCGGTGTCGTGAAACGCCACCCGCATCGGCCGTCGATGTCGCAGCCGCACCGCTTCCTGGTGGTGGCGCATTCGGCGCGCCTGCTCGCCCAGTCGGCTGCTCGCGCCCGCCTTCCCGTCTGTGCGCTGGATCTGTTTAACGACGATGACACGGCTCGGCTTGCGCAGGCCAGCGAGGCGGTCAATCCGCGCGCCGGCGACAGCCCGGGATTCGATCGCGACGACCTGCTGCGCCGGGCCGACCGGCTGTGTCCGCCGTCGCAGTGCCTGGGGCTGGTCTATGGGGCCGGCTTCGAGGACGACACCGAGACGCTGGCGCTGCTGGCGCGCGGCCGCGAGCTGTTCGGCAATCGGCCCGAGCTGGTGGCGCGGCTGAAGGACCCCGCCGCGTTCTTCGGGCTGCTCGACCACCTGTCCATTCCCCATCCGGCCACGCAGCTTTCCGGGCCCGCCGACCGGCGCGGCTGGCTGTACAAGCGGCGCGGCGCCTCGGGTGGCGCCCATGTGATCGACGCGACCGCCGGACCGGGCGAGCCGGCCCCTGGCGCCGGATATTTTCAGCGTCGCACGCCGGGGCGCAACCTGTCGCTGCTGTTCCTGGCCGACGGCCGGCGTGCCGAAGTGCTCGGGGTCTCGCGCCAGTTCACGCGCGGCCGCAGCGGGCAGCGCTACGCGTATGCCGGCGCGGTCGGGCCGATCGGCTTGCCCGTGGCGGTGACCCGTACGCTGCGCGATGCCGTTCAGGCCCTGGTCGCGCACACCGGACTGGTCGGTTGCAACAGCGTCGATTTCCTTCTGCACGGCACCCGGCCGTACGTGCTGGAGATCAATCCGCGCCCCTCGGCCACGATGGACCTGTATGACGGTAACTGGCCGACGGGACTGTTCGAAGCGCACCTGAGGGCCTGCCGCGGGCGGCTGCCGGGTGCGTCCGGCCCGTGTCGCTCGCGCGGCGTGCGGGCTCATGCGATCGTGTACGCCGATCGCCCGCTGCGCGTGGCGCCGGATACCGCATTTGCGGCCTGGTGCACCGACATTCCGCGGGCCGGCAGTACCGTCGCGGTCGACGCAGCGGTCTGCACCGTGCACGCGGACGGCGCCGACGTGATCACTGCGTTGCGACAACTGGGCCGGCGCCGGCGCCGCACCGCGATGGAATTGACCGCACGATTGAACTCGGAGGAGATCGGGAATGGACGCAAAAACAACGCGCCCGAGCGTGAATCGTGGCGCCAACCGGCTGGTCGCAGCGCTGCTGGAGGATCAGGATGCCCTGCGCCTGGAGGTTCGCCGTCATGACAGCGGTGCGACGCTGGTCGATGCCGGAATCCGCGCGCCCGGCGGACTGGAAGCCGGGCGACGCATCGCCGAGATCTGCATGGGAGGGCTGGGCCGGGTGGAGCTGTCGGCGGGCAAAGGTCGGTGGCCGATTTCGCTGTCGGTCAGCGCCGCCGACGCCGTGCTCGCCTGCCTGGCCTCGCAGTACGCGGGCTGGTCGCTGTCCAGCGGCAGCGGAAAGTCAAGATTCCAGGCGCTGGGTTCGGGGCCGGCGCGCGCGCTGGCCCAGAAGGAGGCCCTGTTCGAGGAGCTCGGATATCGCGACGAGGCTCAGTCGACCTGTCTGGTGCTCGAGGTGGACCGTGACCCGCCGCTGGACGTTGTGCAGAAGGTGCTGAAGGATTGCCGGGTTGAACCCGAGCAGCTCACCATCATCCTGACGCCCACCAACAGCCTGGCCGGAATGGTGCAGATCATCGCGCGCGTCCTGGAGGTTGCGCTGCACAAAGTGCACGCGCTCGGGTTTGCGCTGGACGCGATCGCGGACGGCGTCGGCAGTGCGCCGGTGGCGCCGCCCGCTCCGGATATGCTGACGGCGATGGGGCGCAGCAACGACGCGATTCTGTTCGGCGGCAGCGTCCAGCTGTACGTGCGATGCGAGGACGCCGCCGCCGAGATTCTGGCGCACCAGCTGCCGGCCGAAGCCTCGCGCGACTACGGCAAGCCATTTTCCGCGATCTTCAAAGATTACGAATACGACTTCTACAAGATCGATCCGATGCTGTTCGCCCCCGCGGTCGCGGTAGTGACCAATGTCGCTTCGGGACGGACCTTCCGGGCCGGCCACCTGAACGACGAGCTGCTGACGCACTCGTTCAGCTCTTAGCGATCGCGATGCCGCTGCGCGTTGCGATCCTGACCGACCGGCCCGGCTGGCACGGCCGCGAGTTGCAGCGGGCATTGCGCGCGCTCGAGGTGCAAACGGCATTTGCAAGCCTGTCGGACTGCCGCCTCGATCTGCAGGGCGTGTCGGCGGGGGTGCGCGTGCCGGGATTCGGCTCGCAGCTACCCGACGCGGCGTTCGTGCGCAGCATCGAGGCCGGCACGTTCGAGCAGGTCACGCTGCGGTTGTCGGTGCTGCACGCGTTGCGCGAGCTGGGCGTGCCGGTCTACAACGACGCACGCGCGATCGAGCGCAGCGTCGACAAATCGATGACGACCTTTCTGCTGCGCCGGCACGGCATTCCGACCCTGCCGACCTGGGTCACGGAGCGGCACAGCGTGGCGCGCGGCATCCTGATGCGCCAGACCGCGCAGCGCAATGAACTGGTGGTCAAGCCCCTGTTCGGCTCGCAGGGCAAAGGACTGCAGCGTCTGGCTGCCGGCTCTGCCGTGCCCGCGCAGGACCCGGTGGGCGGAGTATGGTATCTGCAGCGGTTTCTGGATTGCGGCGAAGGCAACTGGCACGACTGGCGCGTACTGGTCGCGGGCGGCCGGGCGGTGGCTGCCATGCTGCGGCAGGGTCGCTCCTGGGTCACCAACGTGGCGCGCGGAGCCAGGGTCCAGGCGGTCGAGGCCGCAGGCGACCTAGCACGACTCGCCATCGAGTCCGCGGCCGCCGTGGGCGCCGACTATGCGGGCGTCGATCTGATGCGCGACGCCAGCGGATGCTGGTTCGTGCTGGAGGTCAACAGCATTCCGGCTTGGCGCGGCCTGCAGGCCGTGACCCAGAGCCGGATCGCCGATGCACTGGCCGGCGATCTGGTCAGCCGTTACTTGCGGCCGTCGCAAGTGCGGCTCGCGCCCGCGCAAGCGGGATGAGCGCCGACGGGCCGGCAGTGCTGCGCCGGCAGCATTACCTGGCCGCCTGTGAGCTCGATGTCACCGCGTTGAAACCCGGCAACGTCCGGGTCGGAGCGCCCGCGCGCGGAATGACGGCCGACGATTTTATTCGCAGCGCGCACGCCAGTGTCGCTGCGCTGGACCAGCACGGCACCTCGGTGGGGCAGCGGGTTCTCGGCGCGATCGAGCGCACGCAGGAGGTTGTGCATTGCAATACGAATCTGGGCATCGTGTTGCTCGCGGCGCCGCTGTTCCGCGCCGCAGAGGAAGGCGGCGAGTTGCGCACGGCGCTCGCCCGGCAGCTGGAGCGGCTGGACCAGCGCGACGCCGCCCTGGTATATCAGGCCATCCGCCTGGCGCGTCCCGGCGGAATGGGTGGCCAAGTCCGGCATGACGTGCGCTTCGAGCCGCAGGTCACGCTGCTGCAGGCGATGCAAGCGGCGCAGGATCGCGACAGTATTGCCCGTCAGTACGCACAGGGCTACGGCGACGTGTTCGACCTGGGCCTTGGGCAATGGCAGGAGGCGATGCAACGATTCGGCAACGAGTCGCACGCGGCCATGCAGGTGTATCTCGTATATCTGTCGACCTGGCACGATTCGCTGATCGAGCGGAAGTTCGGAAGCGCTACCGCGCAGGCGGTATCGGACCGCGCGCGCGAACTGCGCTCCGAATTGTCTGCATCGGGTCGAGTCAATGACATCGAGCCGCGGCTGCTTGCATGGGATCAGGAGCTGCGGCGGGCGGGGCTGAATCCCGGCACCAGTGCCGATCTGATGGTCGCGACCGCGTTTGCTGCCAAACTGAGCCGGGCGGTGTAAAGTGCCGCAGGCGCGGGCAGCCCCGCGGCGGCAGAAGCACGGAGAAGTCGCCAAGAAACTTCTCGGCATTTCCAGGGACACCTCGCAATCAGGGAACGAAAGGAGAACAGTCGAATGGCCAAAATTACCAACGTGCGCGTCGGCGAATCGCTGGTCGGCGACGGCAACGAAGTTGCCCACATCGATTTGATGATCGGACCGCGCGGCAGCGCGGCAGAAAGCGCATTCACCCACTCGCTGAGCAACAACAAGGACGGATTCACGTCGTTGCTGGCAGTGATCGCGCCCAACCTCCAATGCAAGCCCAACACGCTGCTGTTCAACAAGGTGACGATCAAGGGCGCCAAGCAAGCCGTCCAGATGTTCGGGCCGGCGCAGGCGGCGGTTGCGCGGGCGGTGGCCGACAGCGTGCAAGCGGGCGTGATTCCGGCCGACGAGGCCGACAACCTGTTCGTGCTGGTGGGCGTCTTCATTCACTGGGAAGCGGCCGACGACAACAAGATCTTCGACTACAACTATCGCGCAACCAAGGAAGCGATCGAGCGCGCCGTGGCGGGCACGCCGACCGCGGCGGAAGTGACCGCGAAAAAAGGTTCCGTCAAGCACCCGTTCTCGCCGAAGTAAGCGGGATTTTCCGGGCTCAAAAGGGGCGGTCCATCGGGCCGCCCTTTTCGTTTGCGCCAGCGGCCGGCTCCGTGCCGGCGCCCTTCATGCGCTCGAGCAGTTCGACCCAGCGGCGCGGGTCGCCCCGGATGGACGCGCTCGACCACACCAGATCGGCCCGCGGAGCACCGACCACCACCTCGGGCCGCCGCAGGTACGGGGGCAGATGGAACTGGTCATCCTGAATCAACTCGATGCCGAGCGCTTCGCGCGTGGCGGCGCGAGCCCCCGCGGCCGTGCTGCGGGCCTGCGTTAGCACGATCGCGCGCACTCGCTTCCAGGGCGCGAAGAACGGACTGCGATAAGGACCGTGCAGCCAGATCGCGATCCCCAGCTCGGAGGCCTCGATGATCGGCAGTCGCAGCAGCGCGCGCACTGCGATCAGGACCGCGAGCGCAACGGTCAGCGCCAGCATCGCCCAGGCGAGCGGCTGGCGCAGCGGCGAGCGCGCACCGCCCAATACCCAGGCCAGCGCCGAGACGGCCGCCAGGCCCATCAGCAGCTGAGCCCAGCCGGTGCCGCCCCTTGGCATGATCCGCACCGCCCAGGGCAGATCGGATGGCCTAGGTGAATCCGGGTGGGGGTGCATCGCGTCGCAGCGGGTTCGGGCCACCCCAAGGCGAGGGCGGCCCCGCCCAATGTAGCGGACTGTTGCGTTATTCCCAATTGCACCGGGGCCCGTAGGGATTTGCGGAATCGGGTCATGGGTCGGCTCCCCTACAATGCGACTCATCCAAAGGGGGAGGGGGTCGAGACCCGGCTGCCTCAGTGCCTATGAAAGTGATTCTTGCCCAGCCGCGCGGCTACTGCGCCGGCGTTGTGCGCGCCATCGAAATCGTGGAACGGGCGCTTGAAAAGTACGGCGCGCCGGTGTACGTGCGGCACGAAATCGTGCACAACCGGCACGTGGTCGACAGCCTCAGGGACAAGGGCGCGCGCTTCGTGGAGGACCTGTCCGAGGTTCCGGCCGGCGCCGTCACGATCTTCAGCGCTCACGGCGTGGCGCGCGAAGTCGAGCAGGACGCGGCGCGCCGCCGGCTCTCGGTGCTCGACGCCACCTGTCCGCTGGTGTCGAAGGTTCACATGCAGGGGCAGCGCTATGTCGACCAGGGCCGTACCGTGATTCTGATCGGCCATGCCGGTCACCCCGAGGTGGAAGGTACGATGGGTCAGCTGACCGCGCCGGTGCGTCTGATCCAGAGCATCAAGGATGTCGAGCAGCTGGACATACCACGCGATGCACCGGTCGCGTACATCACACAGACAACGCTGAGCGTGGACGACACGCGCGCGGTGATCGCGGCGCTGCATGCGCGCTTTTCCAACCTGGTCGGGCCCGAGACCCGCGACATCTGCTACGCTACTCAGAACCGGCAGACTGCGGTTCGCGAGCTCGCCAAGCTGGTCGATATGATCCTGGTGGTCGGCGCCCGCAACAGTTCCAATTCGAACCGGCTGCGGGAAATCGGGCAGGAAGCGGGCGTGCCGAGCTACCTGGTGGCCGACGGCAGCGAGGTCTGCTCCGAATGGCTGCAGGGCAAGCGCACGGTCGGGCTGACGGCGGGTGCTTCCGCGCCGGACGTGCTGGTGGACGACGTGGTGGCGGCGCTGCGGCGCTTCTCGTCGATACAGATTTCGACGTTGCCCGGTATCGAGGAAAAGATCCAGTTCCGGTTGCCCAATCAACTGCTCGAAGCCGCCGTCCAGTAGGCCGGCGCAGCCGGGCCGGGCGAATTCGGCGAGCTACATGAGGTTCTATCCGGGAGTTTGAAACTTGGCCATTTCTTTTCACGAAGCGTTTGCCGTCGGAGCCTACGTGGTGCGCCAGCACCTGACGGGCCGCAAGCGCTATCCGCTGGTGCTGATGCTCGAGCCGCTGTACCGCTGCAACCTCGCCTGCGCCGGCTGCGGCAAGATCGACTATCCGGATCCGATTCTGAACCAGCGCATGTCGGTGGCCGACGCGCTGGGAGCGATCGACGAATGCGGCGCGCCCGTGGTCGTGATGGCGGGCGGCGAGCCGCTGCTGCACAAGGACCTGCCCGAGATCGTGCGGGGCGCGATCGCGCGCCGCAAGTTCGTCACGGTCTGCACCAATGCGCTGCTGCTGGAAAAGATGATCGATCAGTACCAGCCCAGCCGCTATTTCAACTGGTCGGTGCACCTGGACGGCGATCGCGAGATGCACGACAAGTCGGTCTGCCAGACCGGCGTGTACGACCGGGCGGTGTCGGCGATCCGGGCCGCCCGGCAGCGCGGCTTTCGCGTCAACATCAATTGCACGCTGTTCAACGGCGCCGATCCCGAGCGGGTCGCGCGCTTTTTCGACGATGTCAAGGCGCTCGGCGTCGACGGCATCACGGTCTCGCCTGGATATGCCTACGAACGCGCGCCGGACCAGCAGCATTTCCTGAATCGCACTGCGACCAAGGAACTGTTTCGCAGCATCTTCCGGCGCGCGCGCGACGGACGGGGCATCAAGTCCTGGCCGCTGTTCCAGTCGAGCCTGTTCCTGGATTTCCTGGCCGGCAATCGTAGCTACCACTGCACCCCATGGGGTAATCCGACCCGCACGATCTTCGGGTGGCAACGCCCCTGCTACCTGCTGGGGGAAGGCTACGCCCGGACGTTCAAGGAACTGATGGAAACGACCGACTGGGACCGCTATGGAGTCGGCAACTACGAGAAGTGCGCCGACTGCATGGTGCACTCCGGATTCGAGGCGACCGCGGTCGCCGAAGCGATCAGCAGCCCCTGGAAGCTGGTGAAGCTGTCGCTGACCGGCGTTCGTACCGAGGGCCCGATGGCGCCGGACATCCCCTTGGCGCGCCAGCGCCCGGCTGAATACGTATTTTCACGACACGTTGCGGAGAAGCTGCAGGCGCTTTCGAGAACCTGATACCTGATCAGCCTTCGCGCGACCCGGCGATTGTTGCCAGGGCCGCAGACATCGGGTCAAATTACCGCAGTACTGAAAGTCGGTTTAGTCAGTAGCCTTGCGCGCGCAGCGCGCGGAGCCGGGTCGCGGAATCGTGTGATGGCCCTCACACCTGACCAGGTCGCGCAACTCAAACGCCTGATGAATCAGGCGTTGCCGCTCGACATCGACGGCCGCCGGCGTTGGCTTAAGAATCTTTCCCCTGAACACCGGGCGCTGGTACCCGCCTTGCGCGAGGCGCTGCTGACGGAGGACACGCGCTCCAACGTGGCGCTGGCCACAGCTCCTGAAATTGACAGCGCTGACGACGCGGTCACCGTCCTGAGCGCGGGGCTGCGGGCCGGTCAACGCATCGGCCCCTACCAGCTGGTGAGCGAACTGGGCTCGGGGGGCATGGCGGTCGTGTGGCTGGCCCGTCGCGACGGGCGCGACGTGGCCCTGAAGCTGCCGTTGCTGTCGCGCATACGTCGCGATCTGGCCGAGCGGTTCGCACGCGAGTGCGAGATTCTGGCCAGGCTCGAGCATCCGAACATCGCCCGGATGTACGAAGCTGGCGTATCGGACGATGGCTTGCCCTACCTGGCGCTGGAGTACGTGGAGGGCCAGGCACTGACGACCTGGTGCGACACGCACCAGGTCGGCCTGCGCGAGCGTTTGAAACTGTTCCAGCAGGTCCTGGATGCGGTCCAGTACGCGCACGAGCGCCAGGTCGTGCATCGGGATCTGAAACCTTCGAATCTGATGGTCACCCAGTGGGGGCACGTACGGCTGCTCGACTTCGGCGTGGCCAAGATGCTGGCCGACGGCCAGGACGCCCTGCAAACGGACCTGACGCGGGTGTACGGCCGCATGCTGACGCCGGACTATGCGAGCCCGGAGCAACTGCGGGACAACCGGACCACTGTCGCCAGCGACATTTACGCGCTCGGCGTCGTGCTGTACGAGTTGCTGGTGGGCAGCCGACCGTATCGGATCAAGGTCGACCCTTCGCAGGTGCCGCTGGAGCAGGCGATCCGGGATGCCCAGATCCGCAAGCCCAGCACGCAAGTGCAGGAGGCTGCCGCCGCGGCACGCGCCACCAGCCGCGAAAAGCTGGTGCGCCGCTTGCGTGGCGACCTGGACGACATCGTGCTCAGGGCTCTGGCCAAGCAGCCCGAGGCCCGCTACGCCAGCGTCGCGTCGTTCGCTGCCGACGTGCAGCGTTACCTGAACGGCGATCCGGTCGAGGCCCGCACCGATCGCCTGGGCCCGCGCATCGACAGTTTCCTGGTGCGCCACCCGTTCGCGACCGCGACCGTCGTCACGCTGATCGCAGCTGCGATCGAGCTGACGATGACGAACAAGGTCGACTGGACGGCGACGTTCAATGAGTCGATGGAGAAGGTTCGTACCTGGGTTGAGCCGATGCTGCCGGCGCAGCGGGGTGGCGGCCAGTCCGGATCCGGGAAGGTGCCCGGGCCGGACCCGCCATGAAGGTGCCGCAGTGATCCGATGCCGAAGGTATTGATCGTCACGGGCGCCGGCCGAGGCATCGGAGCGGCCGTCGCGCGCCTTGCCGCGGCGGACGGTTACGCAGTGTGTGTGAACTACCTGAGCAACCGCGCAGCGGCCGCCAACGTAGTGGCCGCAGCGGCCGCCAGCGGTGCCACTGCCGTGGCGTTTCGGGCGGATGTCTCGCATGAAGAAGAGGTGATGCGCCTGTTCGAGCATGTGGACTCGACGCTGGGGCGCGTCACGGCGCTGGTGAACAACGCCGGGATCCTGGAGAAGCAGTGCCGCGTCGAAGACATGGATTCGGCGCGGATCCAGCGGGTCTTGTCGACCAACGTGCTGGGCGCCTTTATCTGTTCGCGCGAAGCGGTGCGGCGGATGTCGACCCGCCACGGCGGGCGCGGCGGGGCCATCGTCAATATTTCGTCCCGGGCGGCCCAGCTCGGCTCGCCGGGAGAATACGTCGACTACGCCGCCTCGAAGGCCGCGCTTGAAACGCTGACGGTGGGCCTGGCCCGCGAGGTCGCCGCGGAAGGGATCCGGGTCAATTCCGTGTCGCCCGGTCACATCTACACGGATATTCACGCGCGCGGCGGTGAACCGGGGCGAGTCGATCGGCTGAAGGATTCGATCCCGATGAAGCGCGGCGGCACCGCGGAAGAAGTGGCCGGTGCGGTCCTGTGGCTGCTGTCGGAGCAGGCCTCGTATACGACCGGTGCCACGATCGACGTCTCGGGGGGCCGATAGCGCCTGCGGTCAGCCGGCGGCGATCCGGCGCAGTTGCGCGCGCAGGTCGGCCAGCTCTTCCACCAGGTCTGCCACCAGCGCGGCCAGTTCCGGGTCGGCCTCGAACGCGATCTCCAGGCGACGCAGGGTGCGCACCCGCGCCACATCGCGGCTGCTGAAGCGCCATTGCGACGGCTGATCGCCTGGAGCGTGCAGCCGCCCCTCGAGCACGTGGGTGGCGACCCACTCGGTGCTGACCGCGCAGGCCCCGGACAGCTGCTCCACGGTCAGGCACGCCTCTTCCAGCACTGCCGCGATCAGGACCGGTCGATCTTCCATCGGTCAGGCTCCCGAGGTGGCGCGCGCATCGAATTTCAGGTCGCGCGCCATGCTTTCGTACAGCTCCCGTGCACGCGGCGTGTCGGCCGGCGGCAGGACGACCCTCAGGTTCATCACCAGATCGCCCGGCGGCTCGCCCGGAACGCCCCGTCCGTGCGCCACCAGCTGGCCTCCGGTCTGCGCCCCGGGCGGGATGCGTATCTTCGGAGTCTTGCCGTCCGGCAGCTCGACTGGCACGACCGCCCCCAGCGCCGCTTCCCACGGCGCAACTGGCAGTTCCATCAGCAGGTTGCGACCATCGATCCGGTAGCGCGGGTGCGGATTGAAATGCACTTCGAGGTACAAGTCTCCCGGTGGGCCCGATCCGAGCCCCGGCCCTCCCTGTCCGGCCAGGCGGATCAGCTGTCCCTCGCGCACCCCGGCCGGGATCTTCACGTCCAGCGTGCGCGGCTCCAGCGTGACCCGGCCCTGCTCGTCCACCTTCGGCACGCGCAGGCTGATGCGGCGCTGCGCGCCGCGCCAGGCGTCCTCGATGTCCAGCAGAACCTTGGCGTGGTGATCCTCGCCGCGCGCCGGGCCGGCGCGCCGTGCGCGGTGGGTCGAGCCCATGCGGCCGAACAGTTCGGAGAAGAAATCGGAGAATTGGGCGGCGTCCGCTTCCGAAAATCCCTGCCCCGAGAACTCGAAGCCGGCGTCCCAGTCCGGAGGCGGGCGAAAGTCTTCGCCGGCTGCATGCCCGGCCCCGACCGCGTCGTAGGCGGCGCGCTTCTCCGGGTCCGACAGCACGGCGTTGGCTTCGTTGATCTCCTTCATCCGCACCTCGGCGTCGGGTTCCTTGCTGACGTCCGGATGAAACTTGCGGGCGAGCTTGCGGTACGCCTTCTTGATCTGGTCGGCGCCGGCGTCGCGAGGCACGCCCAAGGTTTCGTAGTAGTCCTTGAACTGCAACCGGGCCTCCGAATGACTCCGTGCGTGCCATAGGGTCCGGCGCGCACGAAGTCGCAAGCGTACTCCTGGGGCGAGGCACGCTGCCCCGGGCCAGCGGCCGGTCAGCGCCGATTCGGTACGCATCGCCCGCCACGTCTGGCGGTATCGTTGGCTCGATCGCCATTGCGCGCAGACCGGTCGGAGGAGGAAAAAAATGGAAGGCGAACTGAAAACGCTGGGCCACGTTCAAAGCACGCTGACCGACATGGCGCTGCGATTTGGCCCCAAGCTGTTCGTGGCTCTACTGATTCTGGCGGCCGGACTGATGGCGGGCCGCTGGGTGGCGCAGGCGACCGAGCGGGCGTTGCATCGCTGGGCGCTGGAGCCGCCGGTGCGCCAGCTGCTGGTCCGGCTGGTGCGGGTGCTGGTGCTGGGACTGTTCGCGATCGTCGCCCTGCAGAATCTGGGCGTGGAGCTGCTGCCGCTGATCGCCGGAGTGGGCGTCGCCGGCGCCGGCCTGGCACTGGCCACGCAGGGCGTGCTGAGCAACGTGGTCGCCGGCCTGACGATCATCTTCACGCGGCCCTATCGGGTCGGCGAATCGATCGCGATCGCCGGAGTCGAAGGAACCGTGGAGGCGATCACGCTGTTCAATACCGTGCTGAGCCATGCCGACCGATCGCGCGTGGTGATTCCGAACCGCAAGATCGTCGGTGAAATCCTGCACAACTATGGCCGCATCCGGCAGGTCGTTGTAACGGTCGGGGTCGCGTACGACGCCGACCTGAAGCTGGCGCTGGCGACCGTCAGCGAGCTGGTTCGCGGCAACTCGCGCGTGCTGGCCGATCCAGCGCCCGGGGTGCAAATCACCGGCCTGGGCGATTCGGCGGTACGGATTACCGCCAGCCCCTGGGTTGCGGTCGCCGACTACGGCGCGGTGGAGGGCGAGCTCAACCTGAACATCATCGAGGCGATGCGCCGGCGAGGCATCACGATGCCGTTTCCTCAACGGGAAGTGCGGCTGCTCAACTCACCGGGTTAGGGCATTCCCAACCCAGTTCCGGTCCCAGCACGCGCCGGCATCGCGCCAGCACCTTGATGGCAGCGCGCGCGTCGGTTGCAACGCGCAGCAGAGCGGGCAACTGGCCCGGTTCCCGAGCGACGGAACCGATCACGGCCGCCAGATCGACGTGGCCGTCGGTCCTCATGCCGATGAGCGCCGCCGGCGGCAGCTCACGCTCGGCCGGGTCCGAAATCACCCGCAGCACGGCAAACGGCCGACCCGCCCGGTGGGCCAGGCAGGCCGCAACGTGGGACTCCATATCGGCCGCGACCGCGCCGGTGACGGAGTGCAGATGCAGCTTGTCGGCCGCGCGGATCAAGGGCGAGTCGACCCCGGCCAGCGGCTGCGCCTCGGCCCCGCCCAGCGCTGCGCGCAGCCGCTCGCTCCAGGGCACATCGGTGGCGTAGCGCCGGCTTGCGCCAATCACTTCGGCGGGGATCACCAGCGTGCCGGGAGTGCGCCCCGGCTGCAAACCGGCGGCCAGACCGAAGCTCAACACGGCGCCGGCGCCGTCCGACAGAGCGCGACCGAGCTCACCCTCGAGCCGGCGGATATCTCCGCCGGCGGCGATGCTCCGTCCCGGGGTCGGTCGTGCCACGCGCGCTTCGGCCAGCAGTCCGGTGACGACCACCAGGAAGTGCTGCGCCATCGGCCGATGGCCCCCCGCGTCACATTCCGATGCGCAGCGACCCGGACCCGGCGGCTTTCAGATTGCGGTAGCGCGCCAGGGCCCACAGGGGGAAGAACTTCGAGTATCCGTGGTAGCGCAGGTAAAACACGCGTGGGAAGCCCGTTGCCGTGTAGTGCGCCTCGGCCCAGAAGCCATCGGCGCCTTGCGTGCGCTGCAGATAGCGGATGCCGCGCTCGACGGCCGGATCGTCGACACGCCCGGCCGCCATCAGGCCCAGCAGGGCCCATGCCGTCTGCGAAGCCGTACTGGGCGCCGGCTCATAGCGGCGGTAACCCAGCCGGTAGCTTTCACCGTCTTCCCCCCACCCGAAGTCCGGGTTCTGGATCGATTGGAGCCATTGCACCGCCCGCTGCACTTCCGGCGCACCGGGGTCGACGCCCGCCGCATTGAACGCGCACAGGGCCGACCACGTGCCGTAGATGTAGTTCATGCCCCAGCGGCCGTACCAGCTGCCGTCGCGCTCCTGCGTGCGGCGCAGGAACTTCAGCGCGCGCTGCAACGCCCGCCCGCGCCCGGGCGCCGGCGGCAGTTGCGCCAGCATCGAGGCGCAGCGCGCCGTCACGTCCGCGGTCGGCGGATCGAGCAGGGCGCCGTGGTCTGAAAACGGGATGTGGTTCAGATACTCGTAGTCGTTGTCGGCGTCGAAGGCGCCGAAGCCGCCGCCGCGGCATTGCATGCCGAGCACCCATTCGACGGCGCGCGCGACCGCGTCGCCGAACTCGCCCCCGAACGGCACACCCGAACCGCGCACGGCGCGGTCCATCGCCATCACCACCACGGCCGTGTCGTCGATGTCCGGGTAGTGCGGGTTGTTGTACTGGAAAGCCCATCCGCCCGGCCGCAGCCGGGGTCGCGTCATCGCCCAGTCGCCCACCGTGTCGAGCACCTGGCGCGGCTTGAGCCACTGAAGGGCCCGCCCGGCCTGCACGGTCGCCTCCTCGCCGCCGACCTCCAGCAGCGCATGAGCGACGAGCGCGGTGTCCCACACGGGCGACACGCAAGGCTGGCAATAGACCTCGTGGTCCTTGATGATCAACAGGCGATCGACCGAACGGCGCGCCGTGGCCCGGTCGGGGTGGTCCGGGCGATACCCCAGCGCGGCGTACATCATCACCGAGTTGGCCATCGCCGGGAAGATGGCGCCAAGGCCGTCGACGCCGTTCAGGCGCTCGGTGGAGAACTGAACGGCCCGCTCGATCGCGCGGCGGCGCGCAGCCGCCGGGAAGTGCGGCTCGATCACGTGCAGGACGCGATCGACCGCGCGGAAAATCTGGCTCCACGGGAAGCGGTGATGCTCGCCCTTGGGCCAGCGTCGCACCTGCTCGGGTGGCGCGCAGAACAGCTCCGGGATGCCGACCCGTCTCGGATTGCGGGCCAGGGGCCGCAGCGCATTGAGCACCGTCAGTGGCACCAGTACCGTGCGCGCCCAGTACGAGATCTTGGCGATATGGAACGGGAACCAGCGCGGCAGTAGCAGGATCTCGACCGGCATCACCGGCACGCTGCGCCAGGGGATGGCCCCATACAGCGCCAGCAGCGAGCGCGTGAACACGTTGGTGCGGGCGGCTCCGCCGTGCGCCAGGATCGCTGCGCGCGCACGCGCCATGTGGGGCGCGTCGGGATCGTCGCCGATCATCTTCAGCGCGAAGTACGCCTTCACGCTGGCCGAGATGTTCAGTCGCCCGCCCTCGAACAGCGGCCAGCCGCCGTGCTCGCCCTGGATGCGCCGAAGGTAGGCGCCGATCCGGCCTTCCAGCTCGGCATCCGGCGTCTCGCCCAACCAGTGCACCATCAGCACGTATTCGGCGGGGATCGTCGCATCGGCCTCCAGCTCGAACACGAAGTGCCCGTCGGGCCTTTGCTCGGCGAGCAGCGCCCGGGTGGCCAGATCGATCGCGTGCTGCAGGGAACAGGGTTCGAGCGCGGCCGATGCCGCGCCCGTTTTAGGCTCATTAAGGCGGGCCGATATCTTCAGAACATTGGACTTGGCCGTCTGGCGCAGGCCCTCGGTCTGAGCCGCGCGCATGCGCGTCACCACGCGCGACAGGCGCACCAGCTTGACCCCCACTTTTCGAACTGCGTTGTGCGCCATCAGAGCACCCCGTGGCGCAGAAGGTTGAACAGCAACCGGGTCTTGCTCAGGCTGACGCGCCGTCGCGGCGCCGTGAAGCCCTGCTGCTCGATCCGGTCCAGGATGTCGGCGTAAACCGATGCCATCAGCCGCGGCGATCGCACCACGGCGCGCCGGCACGAATCCATGATGCTTGCGGCCTGCTGGAAATGCTCCCGCGCTCGCGCCACCAGCGCAGCGCACGCCTGGCCGATGTTCGGATGGATCACCGCCCTACGTGGTTCGGTGTCCGTGATGCCGGCCGCCGCCAGCGCCTCCCGCGGCAGGTACAGGCGTCCGATCGCGGCATCCTCATCCAGGTCGCGCAGGATGTTGGTCAACTGCAGCGCGCGGCCCAGGTGGTGGGCCAGCGGCCGCGCCTGCGGCGTCGGCACGCCGAAAATCCGTACCGACAGGCGCCCGACCGCGCTGGCGACCCGATCGCAGTACAGGTCCAGCGTGGCCCAGTCCGGGGCCCGGATATCTCGTTCAGCATCCATCATCATGCCGTCGATGATAGCGTCGAAGTCCGGCTGTTCCAGGCCGTACGCCTGGACAACGGGCGCAAGCCCTGCTAGATGCTCCGGTATGTCGCGTCCTTGATACAGGTCCGCCAGGTCGCGGCGCCATCGGGCCAGTTCGGCCTGTCGTTCGGCGCGGGGCCCGTCGCGGTCGGCGATATCGTCCACGGCCCGGCAGAACGCGTATACCTGGTACATTGCCTCGCGCTGTTGCGTGGGCAGGATACGCAGGGCCGCATAGAACGAGCTGGAGCTGGCGGCGGGTGCTGCCGGCTGTTCAACGCCGATCGTCACGCTCCGCCCCGATGCGCGCTGTGGCCTGGGGCCGCGTGCAGCCGGCGCGCAAGCTCCGCGCCCACGGCGCCCCCGGCCAGCCATAGCGCTTCGATCCGGCTCAGGTGAACCGGCTCGCTGAGCGGGTCCCGCTGCAGCAGCCACCCGTTCAGTTTGTGGGCGACCGCCACGATCACGGCCGTCTCCACGCCGAGCCGCAGGTCCCTGACGAAGTGTGGGAGCTGCGCCGCCTGCGGAAGCAGCGATGCGGTTCTGCGCGCTACCGATTGCAGGCAGGCCCGCAATTCCGGCGTGGCGCGCGGGGCGTCCAGCGCTTCCACGCGGGCGCCGTACCGGTCCAGCGCATCGAGCGGCACATACACGCGATCCAGCGCCCGGTAGTCCTTGGCGCAGTCCTGCAGGTGATTGATGATCTGCAGCGCCGAACACAATGCGTCGCTCGGCTCCCAGGTGGCGCGGTTTTCGCCGTGCACCTCGAGCACGAAACGGCCCACGGGCATGGCCGAGTAGCGACAGTACTGCATCAGGTCGTCCCAGTCCCGGTACCGTTGCTTGGTCACGTCGAGTCGGAACGCGGTCAGCAGGTCCAGTGCGTGCTGCGCCGACAGGTCCCGTTCGCGCAGCTGGGCGCGCAGCGGCAAAGCGGCCGGATCCCGGTCGGACTGGCCGAGCAGCGTGGTTTCCAACCCGTCGAGCAACTCGAACTTCACTTCGGGCGCCAGGCTGGGGTGATCGGCCACGTCGTCGGCGGCTCGTGCGAAGCGATAGTAGGCGAGGATCGCCGCGCGCAGCCCGGGGGCGATCAGGCGCGAGGCCACCGGAAAGTTCTCCTGCGTCTTGCCGGTGCCGAAGTCTTCGGAGGTTTTCATCGGCCCACCAGCGCCTGTGCGCGCCCCTTCCACAGGCCGCCGCGGCCGCGAGCGTGTTGCCATGCGCTGTCCAGCGTGAACCCGAGGTAGGCGGCAGCGATCGCGGGCAATGCCAGCGTCCAGGTCGGCCACAGCCGGTAGAAGCGTACCGTCGGCCAGAAAGCGATCGCCATCATCATCCAGGTCGCGATCGCAATCCAGCGGGCCATGCCCGATCCGAGCAGCGCGATCGAAGGCGCGGCCAGGTAGGCGAGCGCCAGGCCTGCAACCGTCGCCGCCAGCCACCCCGGCGAAAAACGCAGTTGCGCATACGCGCTGCGTGCCACCATCCGGCGGATATCGTCGAACGAAGGATAGGGGCGAAGACTACACACCCGCTCGGTCAAGCCCAGCCAGATCGGGCCGTGCCGCTTCAGCTGCGCGGCCAGTGCACAGTCGTCGATCAACGCGCCCCGGATCGATTCGATCCCGCCGGCGGCCGCCAGCGCGTCGGTCCGCACCAGCATGCATCCGCCCGCGGCGGCAGCGGTCGCGGCCTCGCGCCGATTGACCCACGCGAACGGATACAGCATCTGGAAGAAAAAGACGAAGGCGGGGATCAGGGCGCGTTCGGCCAGGCTCTCGCATCGCAGTTTCGCCATCAGCGACACCATCGCCAGCTGCTCTGCCTGCGCGCGCCGCACCAGAGACCGCAGCGCACCGGGCGCGTATCCGATGTCGGCATCGGTCAGCAGCAGGTATTCGGGCGGTGCCGGCGATGCCTCGGCCCGCGCCACGCCCTGGCTGACGGCCCACAGCTTTCCGGTCCAACCGGCCGGCAGCTTGGCGCCCTGCACGATCGTCAGCCGGTCGGGTGCACGGGCCGCCAGGCTGCGCGTCACCGCCAGCGTTGCGTCGCTGCTGTCGTCGTCGACCAGGACCACCGAGAACGGGCCCGGGTAGTCCTGCCGCAGCAGCGAGGCGAGCGAGTGCGGGATCATCTCGGCTTCGTTGCGCGCCGGCACCACGGCGACCACGCCGGGCCAGCGCGCCGGATCGGCGGCTGGACCGTCGCGGTCGTCCCGCACGGAGCAGGCCCAGAAGCGGCCGCGCGCCAGCAGCAGGTTGATCCAGACGGCCAGTGCCGCCAGCGCGATCGCGGTCTGCGCGCCCACCAGGATCATCGGATCTGGCCCGCCTGTCGGAACCACCCGATCGCGTCCGTCACCGCCTCGATCACCGGGCGGGCGGTGTATCCGAGCTCGAGCTGTGCCCTGGCGCTGGTGAAGAACATCCGGTACCGGGCCATGCGCAGACCGTCCAGCGTGGCGAAGGGCTCCCGGCCGGTGAAGCGCGCCATCGTTTCGGCAGCCAGCGCGATCGGGTAGACCGCTGCCCGCGGAAGCCGCACCCTCGGTGCGGCGCGGCCCGTCAGGCCGGCGATCATCTCGAGGATGCGTGCCAGCGTCACGTTCTCGCCGCCCAGGATGTAGCGCTGTCCGATCCGTCCGCGCTGCAGCGCCAGAAGATGCCCGCGCGCGACATCGTCCACGTGCACCAGGTTCAGCCCCGTGTCGACGAAGGCCGGCATCCGTCCCGAGGCGGCCTCGACGATGATGCGCCCGGTCGGCGTGGGCCGAACGTCGCGCGGGCCGATCGGCGTCGACGGGTTCACGATCACGACCGGCAGCCCATCGGCGGCCGCCATCTGCAGCGCCAGTTCCTCGGCCGCCACCTTGCTGCGCTTGTAGGCACCGATGGCCGCGTCCTGCGAGAGCATCACGCTCTCGTCGGCGGGCGTGCCGTCCGGATTGAGCCGCAGCGTGGCCACGCTGCTGGTGTAGACGATGCGTTCGGCGCCCGCCGCGCGGGCGGCGTGCAGCACGTGGCGCGTGCTGTCGACATTGTTGCGGACGATCTCTCCCGGATCCCGAGCCCACAGACGATAGTCGGCGGCCACGTGAAACACGAAACGCGCTCCGGCGGCCGCGTCGACGACCGCCCGCTCGTCACGCAGGTCACCCTCGACGATCTGCAGCCCCGGCAGATCCAGGTTGGTGCGCGGGCTGGACGGACGCACCAGGGCGCGGACGCGGTAGCCCTGGGCGAGCAGCGCGCGAGCCACGGCCGACCCGACGAAGCCTGATGCACCGGTGACGAATGCCAAGTCCACGATCGATCGCTCGAAAACCCTGTGCGGGTACCCGCATTTTGGCTGGCGCAGCTTATCCGACCGGACCTAAGCGCGCAGCCCGAGCCACGCTGCCGTGATCGCCAGTCGATCAGGATGCCGCGCCGGCGGGGCGCAGCGACCACGCTCACGTTGCGGTCAGGTCGGACCGCTGGATGCGACCGTCGTGCAGAGCGCTTGCCACCAGTACGCCGGCCGCGCCGGCCTCGCAACTCCGGCGCAAGTCCAGCGCGTCGCGTACGCCGCCCGCTGCGTACAGGCGCGAGCCGGGCCACACGCGGCGCAGCGCCGCGATGTGCGTCAGGTCCGGGCCGGCGCCGCTGCCGACGCGCGCCAGGTCCATCGCGATCACGTCGGACGGCCCGCGCGACAGCCGCTCCAGCAGCGCCGCCTCGCCCAGAAGGCGCTCGCCGCGGTAATCGACCGACAGCACGGCGCGCGGGCAGGCCGCGAACAGCCGCTCGGCGGCCTGCGCGGTCAGCGTCTCCGTGGCGAGCACCGGCGTGCCGCGTTCGGCGATCGCAGCCAGGTCGTGGTCGTCGCGGATGCCGGCATCGATCCACAGCGAAAGTGCCGGCGCGATGCGCCGGACCGTGTCGATCGCGGACAACTGCCGCGCGCGGCCGAGCAACGCGTCGATGTCGGCGATGTACAGGCGCTCGAACCGGTGCAGGCCCAGTAGTGCGGATACGACATCCTCGATCCGCGCAGAGCCGCACAGCTTCGAGCGGATCGGCCGATAATGCGCGCGATCGCCGAGATGGGCATGCACCACCAGGCCGTCCATCAGGTCGATCACCGGTATCACCTCGCAGGGGCCATCGGCGGACGCGGCGTGCGCATTCATGTGTTCGAGTTTATCGGTGGCGGTGGCCTGGCCGAGGCGCCGTTGCCGGGCCAGCTGGCGCGCGAAGGCGACCTGATGTTGTGTGCGGTGGTCGACGATCTGCTCGAATTACCGGGAGTCGAAGTCTCGTTCGCGCGCGATGCGCGGCTGCCGCTGCCGGCGCAGGAGCGGCTGCGGGCGGCGCGCGTGTGCTGGCGCGAGCCCGGCGTTGCTGCCGCGCGGGCCCTGGCGCACGAAATGGCCGCATCGGACGCGGTCTGGCCGATCGCGCCGGAAACGGGTGGTGAGTTGGAGCGCAGCGCGCGCGCGGTACTGGCCGCCGACCGCCTGCTGCTCGGGCCGCACCCGGATGCGATCGGCCTGGCCACCAGCAAGTCGGCCACCGCGCGCCGGCTGGCGCAGGCCGGCATCGACGTGGTGCCGTGCTTTGCTCCCGGAACGCAATGGCCCCGGATCGATGGCCCGTGGATCGTGAAGCCCGATGATGGGGCCGGCTGCGTCCAGGCTCGCACGGTCGCCGGCCGCGATGAGGCGGCCGCCGCGCTCGGCGCGACCGCCGGCGGCATGATCGCGCAGCCGTGGATCGCCGGCGACGCCCGCAGCCTGTGT
>DASZFP010000127.1:0-1977 GCA_035939615.1 Burkholderiaceae bacterium
TGAAGCAGGCCGGCCTCGCGCCGGATCTTGCGCTGTCGGCCCGGATCGTGCGCACCGGCCAGATCAAGCGGCGGATCACGGTGCAGGGGCTCGGTGTGACGGCCGGCGCGCGCGCCGCGATCGAGGCTGCAGGCGGCTCTGTGGCAGGCGGCTCGGTGGCCGGCGGCTCGGTGGCCGGCTGAGATCCCGTCGGGTGCAAACGGGCGAGGAACGGACGTGTCGACTCAAGCAGCAGCGATTCTGGGCAAGACCGGAAAGTACGCGGACCTGAAGCGCCGGGCGGTGTTTCTGCTGCTCGCGCTCGTCGTGTACCGGATTGGCACGCACATCCCGGTGCCGCTGATCAATCCGGACGAGTTCCACAAGTTTTTCGAGTCGCAGCAGGGCGGCATCTTCGGGCTGCTGAACATGTTCGCCGGCGGCGCGCTCGGGCGCTTTTCGATCTTCTCGATCGGCATCATGCCGTACATCTCGGCCTCGATCATCCTGCAGATGCTCACTTACGTGCTGCCGTCGCTGGAGGCGCTGCGCAAGGAGGGCGAATCGGGGCGCCGCAAGGTGACGCAGTACACGCGCTACGCCACGGTCGGGGTCGCCACCCTTCAGTCCTGGATGGCGATCAAGGCGATCGAATCGGTGCCCAACCTGGTGGTGCAGCCGGGCTTTTCCTTCGAGTTCATCGGCGTGGTGTCGCTGGTGACCGGGTGCCTTTTCCTGATGTGGCTGGGCGAGCAGATCACCGAACGGGGCCTGGGCAACGGCATATCGATCGTGATCTTCTCCGGCATCGCCGCAGGCCTGCCCGGCGCGCTCGGGCGGATGTTCGAACTGGTGCGCACCGGGGCGCTCGGCTACCTGGCGTTCTTCGCGATCGTGGCGCTGGTGGTGCTGGTCACCGGCTTCGTCGTGTTCGTCGAGCGCGGGCAGCGGCGCATCCTGGTCAATTACGCCAAGCGCCAGGTCGGCAACCGGGTCTACGGCGGTCAGAGCTCGTATCTACCGCTGAAGCTGAACATGTCGGGCGTGATCCCGCCCATTTTCGCGTCCTCGATCGTGCTGTTCCCGGCCACGGTGGCCGGATGGTTTTCCTCGGGCGATGCCACCCGCTGGATCCGCGACCTGGCGGCGGCCCTGCAGCACGGCCAGCCGCTGTACCTGCTGCTGTACGCGAGCCTGATCGTGTTCTTCTGCTTCTTCTATACGGCGCTCGTGTTCAACAGCAAGGAGCAGGCCGACAACCTGAAAAAGAGCGGCGCCTTCGTGCCGGGCATCCGTCCGGGCGACCAGACCGCCCGCCACGTCGACCGCATCCTGCTGCGGTTGACGCTGGTCGGTGCGCTGTACGTCACGCTGGTGTGCATGGTGCCCGAATTCCTGTACCTGCGCTGGAGCGTTCCGTTCTACTTCGGCGGCACCTCGCTGATGATCGTGGTGGTGGTGACGATGGACTTCCAGTCGCAGGTGTACGCCTACATGATGACGCATCAGTACGAGTCGCTGTTGAAGAAGACGAACTTCCGCGGTCTTGGCGCAGGACTGACCCGATAGCCGATGGCCAAGGATGACGTCATCCAGATGCAGGGAGAGATACTGGAGAACCTCCCCAACGCGACGTTTCGCGTCAGGCTGGAAAACGGCCACGTGGTGCTGGGACACATCTCGGGCAAGATGAGGATGCACTACATCCGGATCCTGCCCGGCGACAAAGTGACGGTCGAACTGACGCCCTATGACCTGTCGCGCGCACGCATCGTGTTCAGGGCCAAGTAAGGGAAGCGCTAGCCGGAGTGAATGATGAAAGTTATGGCATCGGTCAAGAAGATGTGTCGCAAGTGCAAGCTGATCCGGCGCAAGCGCGTGGTGCGCGTGATCTGCTCGGATCCGCGCCACAAGCAGCGCCAGGGATAGAGGAGCGGAGTTCCAGGAAATGAGCGACCTACTTACATCGGCTGGGGGAGCGCGAGGGGGCCAGCCTAG
>DASZFP010000128.1:0-49183 GCA_035939615.1 Burkholderiaceae bacterium
GCAGATGCTGAAACACTTCATCAAGGCGGTCCACCCGTCGAGTCTGCTTGCGCCGAACCCGCGCATTATCATCTGCGTGCCGTGCGGCTCTACCCAGGTCGAGCGGCGCGCGATCAAGGAATCGGCCGATGCGGCCGGCGCGAGCCAAGTGTTCCTGATCGAGGAGCCGATGGCGGCGGCGCTCGGCGCCGGGCTGCCGGTGGCCGAGGCGTCGGGTTCGATGGTGGTGGACATCGGCGGTGGAACCACCGAGGTCGGCGTGATCTCGCTCGGCGGCATGGTCTACAAGGGCTCGGTGCGCGTGGGCGGCGACAAGTTCGACGAAGCGATCATCAATTACATCCGGCGCAACTACGGCATGCTGGTGGGCGAGCCGACGGCCGAGCAGATCAAGAAAGAGATCGGCTCGGCCTTCCCGGGCTCCGAGGTGCGCGAGATGGAAGTCAAGGGACGCAATCTTTCCGAAGGGATCCCGCGCAGCTTCACGATCTCGAGCAACGAGATCCTGGAGGCGCTGACGGATCCGTTGAATCAGATCGTCTCGGCCGTGAAGATCGCGCTGGAACAGACGCCGCCCGAGCTCGGCGCCGACATCGCCGAGCGCGGCATGATGCTGACCGGCGGGGGGGCGCTGCTGCGTGACCTGGACCGGCTGCTGATGGAAGAGACGGGCCTGCCGGTGATCGTGGCCGAGGACCCGCTCACGTGCGTGGTGCGCGGGTGCGGGATCGCATTGGAGAGGATGGACAAGCTCGGATCGGTGTTCGCGCACGGCTGAAGCGCGCGCGGGCGCGCCAGCCCTGTGAGACACGGGGGTTGTAGCCGTCTATGGAGTACGGACCGCCGCCGCTATTCAACCAGGGCGTCTCGGCCCGTGCCCGCCTTGCGTTCTTTTCGTTCCTGGCGATTCTGCTGATCGTGATCGACGCGCGCGTCAACGCGCTCGACACGATACGGATCGGCGTCGGTGTGATGCTGTATCCGTTGCAGCGGGTCCTGCTGTGGCCACGTGATGCGCTGGCATCGGCCGGACGCTACCTGGTCACGGTCGGAAACCTGACCCAGGAAAACGCGCAGCTGCGCGAAAGCGCCACCGAGCGGGCCGCGCGCTTGCTGCAGGACGAACAGCTGCGCCTGGAAAATGCGCACCTTCGCCAGCTGCTGGCACTGCGCGAACGCACCAGCGCCAAGACCCAATCGGTGCAGCTGCTGTACGAGCCGCGCGACCGCTTCACGCACAAGCTGGTGATCGACCGCGGCTCCTCCGACGGGCTGCGCGCGGGCAACCCGGTGATCGACGAGCAGGGAGTGGTCGGTCAGATCACGCGCGTGTTTCCGATGGTGTCCGAGGTCACCGTGCTGACGGAACGGGATCAGTCGATCCCGGTCGAGGTCGTTCGCAACGCTCTGCGGTGCGTCGCTTTCGGTGGCTCCGAGCCCGGCACGCTGGAGCTGCACTTCCTGGCGGCCAACGCCGATGTCAGCAGCGGCGACACCGTGGTCACCTCGGGACTGGACGGTCTGTATCCGGCCGGACTTCCGGTCGGGACGATCGCGCGGGTGGAGCGCGACGTGAAAGATCAGTTCGCGCGCGTGATCGTTCGTCCGGCCGGGGGAGTGAACGCCAACGGCACGCTGGTGGTGCTTCAGGTGACGGCAACCCCGTTGCCGGCGCCGTCCCGGGAGGACCAGCACACCGACCACATCGGCCGCCGGGGCGCGCGTCGATGAAGCTGTGGCCGTTGCGCCGCCGCGCCAACGGCGATATCTCAGCCGTTGCTCCGGCAGCGCTCCAGCGCGGCCAGCCGCACAAGCAGGTGCTGCGGCCGGTGCGGCCCATGTTCATCTGGGCATCGCTGGCGGCCGGCCTGGCGCTGGATCTTCTGCCGTGGGGCCGCACGCCGCTGGTGCCCGACTTTCTGGCCCTGGGCCTGGTGTTCTGGAACGTCCACCAGCCGCGGCGCGTCGGCATGGGCGCAGCGTTCCTGTTCGGGCTGCTGATGGATGTGCACGACGGAGCGCTGTTCGGCGAACACGCGCTCGCCTACACGCTGCTGGCATACGGCGCCATCGCGCTGCACCGGCGCATCCAGTGGTTCCCGGCGATCAGCCAGAGCCTGTACGTGCTGCCGCTGCTGCTGGTGGCGCAGCTGGCCTCGGCCGCGGTGCGGCTGTGGGTGGGCGGCGCCTCGAACAACTGGTGGATCGGCCTGACCGAGAGCTTGGTGGGCGCGCTGCTGTGGCCGCTGGTGACCTGGATTCTGTTCGCGCCGCAGCGCCAACCGATCAGCCGCGACGAGACGCGGCCGATCTAGCGGTTGCGGCGCGCACCGTCACTGCGCGCGCGGCGCCTTCAGCTCGACCGTGTTGCCGTCAGGATCCCGGATGTAAATCGAAGGGCCGTAGCCGTCGGCGCCGTAGCGGTCGGCGCTGGGGCCGGCCTCGACGCCATGGACCGCCAGGTGCGCGCGCAGCGCCGCCTCATCGAACCGCTCCAGCCGCACGCAGAAGTGATCGACGTTGCGCCCCTCTCGGCCCGGGCCGGCGCCGCCCTCCCGGCCCAGCGGTCCGTCCAGCGTCACCAGGTCGATCAGCGCCGAGCCGGCTCGCAGCTGCAGCAGGCCCAACTCGTGCTGCCACTTCTCCACGCTGCAGCCCAGCACATCGCGATAGAACGCGCTCGCGCGCTCCAGGTCGACAACCCGCAGCACCAGGTGGTCCAGGCCCGCGATCCGGATCGCATTGGACGAAGGTTTCGCTGGTGTCGCCATCATCGGGTCGTTTTCAGATACGGGTTTAGCAGCAGTTTAAGATGCCCCGTTCCATTGGGGAGACCGGACGGGTGCAGCAAGGTGGGTAAGCCAGCTCCGATGTTCGCTCACCCCTCTCCCCCTGGGGAGAGGGGCCGGGGGTGAGGGGCCCATAGGGTCAGTTCCACCTAACTCATGTGTGGGCGATATGACTTGTCCGAAAACCCCGCCGCGATCCGCGCACATTTCAAAGTTCCGTCGGTGCCGGAGTTCGCGCCGAGCCGTGATGTGCGCCCCACCGAGGTCGCGCCGATCATCCGGATCAATCCCCTGTCTGCAAAAAGGGAAAGTTCGCTGGCGCGCTGGGGCCTGGTGCCAGCCTGGGCCAAGGACATGAAAATGGGTTCGCGCTGCATCAACGCGCGCATCGAGACGCTGGCGGACCTGCCGGCCTATCGCGCGGCGTTTCGCAACCGCCGCTGCCTGGTGCCCGTGAGCGCGTTTTTCGAGTGGAGCGGCGCGCCCGGCCATCGCACCAAGTGGCGCGTGTCGTTGCAGGATCGGCCGCTGTTCGCGCTGGCGGGGCTGTGGGAGCGCTGGCTGAATCCGCAAAGCGGCGAGCCGGTCGAAACCTATACGATCGTTACGACCGCCGCCAACGAGCGCCTGGCCGCGTTGCACGACCGGATGCCGGTGATCGTCGAGCCGGACCGTTACGAGCGGTGGCTGGATCCCAGATGCACGCAGATGGACCTTTTCGTGCCCGTGGACGAAGCCGTTCTAACGGTGGAACTCTGAATAGCCGTACAGCACGAAGGCGGCCCACGTTCCTGGACTGTTGATGCGCGGATCCGGGTCGCGCGCAAACTCGCGCTGCGTGGCGATCAGCGCCGCCGAAGGCGGTGCGCCCTGCTTGAGGCGCTCGAAGAGCTTCGAGATGAAGCGCTCGGTCAAGTCGTCGGCGACCTCCCACAGCGACAGCACCGCCGCCCGGTTGCCGGCCGCCAGCGCGGCGAATGCAAAACCCAGCAGGCCCTGGCCGGGCTCGTAACGGCCGACCCCGGTCCCGCAGGCCGCCAGCACCAGCAGTTCGCTGCCCATGCGCAGATTTGCCAGTTCCGCCGCCGTCAACACCCGGCCTGCAGCACCGGCGGTCTCGTCTGCGTTCAGGACCAGCATCGACCGCTCCGGATTGTCCGGAAAGGCGAATGCGTGCGCGGCAATATGGATATATCGATAGTCCGACAGGCGGCCGTCCCGGCTCGCTTTCAACAGCGCCGCCTTGGTCGCCCCGGATCCGCGCAGCACCGTGCTCCGGGTCGGCGAAAAATTGCCGGCCGCCGCCTCGACTTCTCTCAGTGCGAACGGCAAAGGATGGGCGGCGACGTACTCGAGCACGGCCCGCACGGAATCCCCGTAGGAGTGCTCCCCGATTCTGTCCGCCGGTACCGAGTTCGGGTCGAGCGCGCCGTCAGCGGCGACCGACAGCAGATCCCGGCTCCAGGCCTGCCGACGGGCCAGGCGGCACAGTGCGGCGTACGTGCCGAGCGACGGCGCGTACGAAATCTCCAGCGTTTCGACCGCGGTGACGCCGTCGATGCGCATCGCCTCGAAGGGGACCCCATTTAAATCATCGTCGGCGACGATGATCAGACGGTGAGCCGCCGGCGCCGCAGCGACCAGCGGCCCCAGAACCGCAGCCCCCATGCGCTCGGCCAGCTGCTGGCCGGAAAGATAGCGCCCGACAGCCGATTCGGGCCGGGAATAGCTCAGCGTCAAGCGATTCGCCGCCACCGGCCAGGCGCGCAGCGGCGCGCCTCCCAGAACGCCCACCCAGGAGCGCGCCAGCGTGGCGATGTCGGCGTCCGGGTCGAACATCACGACCCGAGCCGCCGAATCCCGCGTGATGACGATCGCCCACCAGCGGTCCGCAGACCGCTGAATCGACGCGATGGCGGTTTGCGCGTCCAGCAGCGCCCGCAAGCCCGCTGCCGACGGCGCCTCTGCCGGCGCGGACTCCCGGCTGCGGCTGTCCACCCCTCGCGCAAGCTCCTCGCGTTCCGCGATGGCCAGGGTGCGCTCGGATTCCAATTTGACCCGATCGACGATGTCCGCATCCAGCGCAAGCTGTTCGTCGAACGCCTGGATACTCGAGGTCAGGGCACGAATCGTCTCGCGCGTGGGCGCAGACTGGTTCGCTGAGCCGCTGTCCCGTTCGAAAAAGCGATCGCGCAGTCTGCGATCCCGCGCCAATTCGGACACTCGAATCGCCTCGTCGATCTCGCCGTCCTGCGCATGCAGCAGCGCCAGCGCACGGTAGCCCAGGTTGCGGCTGTGATCGGTCATCCATCTCGAAAACCAGTAGTCATGGGTGTAAGAGCGCGCCGGCGTTGCGCCCCGCGCCTGTTCCGCCAGCTCTACCAGTTCCCGCAGGAGGCGTTTGGCCTCGCGTCGATCCCCGTATCGGTCCTGTGCCCAGGCCAGCGTCGACAGGGCGTACAACGCAGCGTAGCTGCCCGCTCCTTCGCGCTCCTTCAATTCGGTCCAGCCGGCGCGAATCCTGGCCAGGCCCTGTTGCGAGCCGGCCGGCGACGCCCCATCGACCAGCGCACACAGCCCCAGCAGCATCTTCGCCAGCGCCTTGATCTGGACGTCCGGCCGGGCGGCGAGCCGGTCCTCGCCGAACGCCTGGGGCAGCCCCGGGCAGACGCGGTCGAGGCGGCCGCTCTGGACCAGCAGCAGCGCATACGCCGTCAATGCCCGGGTCGTATCGAGCGAGGCCTCGCCCACGACCGCCACGTATTGCTCCCAGACGGTGCGCAGAATTTCCTCGGCCACATCGACTCGACCCTGAGCGCCCTCGATGCTTCCGAGCACGGCCAGGGACTTCAGGGTCAACTGTCGGGGCACCGTCACGCCGGTGCGCGTCGATTGCTCCAGCAGCGCCCCGAGCAGGGCGCGGGCGGTGTCGTAGCGGCCGAACTCCTTGTACAGCAGCGCCAGCAACCAGGACGATTGGAGCGTGCGCGGGTTGGAAAAGCCCAGATGCTGGTAGCGCCACAGATAGACCTTCGATGCGTCCTGCAGCGCCAGATCGAGCTGATCCAGGCGGATCCTCATCCGCGCGATCTGATCGTCGACGTCGATCACGCGCCGATCGTCCGCTCCATGCGCAGCCACCAGATCGTGACGCAGGCGATCGAGCAACTCGACGCTGTCGCGCTCGAGGTCCAGACAGGCGAGCCCGTTGGCAAGAGCCCGAATTGTGGATACGCGAAGCGGATCATCCGGTCGTCGATCCCGATCGGCCAGTTCACGCAGGCCTTCCAGTTCCGCGCGGGCCTGAGCGTAGTCGCCCAGCTCCATCCTGAGATTGGCAATGCGCAGCCGGTTCGCCAGGGACTCGTCGGACGCGGCACCGAACACCTCCAGCACCCCGGGCTGGAGCGCGACTCTCAGGGCCAGGGCCTGCTGGTTGCGGTCCGCATACGACAGCGCCCGGGCCCTGGCCAGCTCGAGTCGCAGTCTCGAAGGGTGGTTCTGTGGCCAACCGGTCGCATCGGCATCCGAAGCCAGGCGGAGCGCTTCGGCCGCCTCGTCCGCTCGTCCCGCCTGAAGCAGCGTCTCGATGGCAAAGGCCGCGAAGTCCAGCTTCTGAGGCAGCCTGGCCACGCTGACCTCCGACAGGAGCGACCAGGCGCGCGAGGCCAGGCGGCTGGCGCGCTCCGGATCGTCGCGTCCGTTCGCGTCCTGCGCGCTACCCAGCAGCGCGCGGGCGGCGGCCTGATCGGCCAGCCGCGCGTCCGGCACCCGCTGCACGGGCCCGACAATTGCCAGCACACAACTGGAGTCGATTCGAATGCGCGCGTCCACCTGCAGCACGGCAGGGTCCGCGTCCAGCACCACGCGAGCATCCGCCAAGGCGACCTCGGGATGCTCCCGGGAGCGCACGTCGACGCGCGCGTCGGACAGTTCCAGCCGGGCGACGATCTCGGCTCCGACCGTCAGCACCGCCGTGGACGGATCGATGCGGTCCCAGCCCACCCGCTGCGCCGCGTCCGGCAGCCAGGCCGCCCCGCAAGACGGGGCGGCGGTCACGGGCGCCGCCCGGGAGGCCGCAGCCATCGACAGCAGCGTCAGTGCTAGAGCCGCGGGGCGGGCGTTCCGGAGCATCCCGACAAAATAGCGAATCCGGCGGGTATCGTCGCGTGCAACAATTCCATTTTGCGTGCGCATGGCGCGAAGACGGCTGATGACAGACCTGTCCGACGCGGTCACCCTGTCCAAGTACCGGCCCCGCCACCGGGTACGGCTGGTGACGGCCGCATCCCTGTTCGACGGGCACGACGCCTCGATCAACGTGATGCGGCGCCTGCTGCAGTCGATGGGCGCGGAGGTGATCCACCTGGGCCACGACCGCTCCGTCGACGAGGTTGTCACCGCAGCGCTGAACGAGGACGTACAGGGCCTGGCGGTCAGTTCCTACCAGGGCGGCCACCTGGAATACTTCAAATACATGCTGGACCGGCTGCGCGCCCACGGTGCGGGGCACATCCGGGTGTTCGGCGGCGGCGGCGGCGTGATCATTGCTTCGGAGATCGCCGAGCTGCATGCGTACGGCGTCACCCGGATCTACTCGCCGGAGGACGGCCAGCGGATGGGGCTGGCCGGCATGTGCGGCGAGATCCTGATGCACTGCGACACGGACCCGTCCGTTCACGCGCCGACGTCGATCGCTGCGTTGCGCGACCCCGACCTTGACCGGCGCTGGCGCGCCCTGTCCCAGGCGATCACGGCGCTCGAATCCGGCACGGCCGACGCCGCGCTGCGCATGGCGATCCAACAAGACGCGCAGACGGCCACGGTACCGGTGCTCGGTGTGACCGGCACCGGCGGGGCCGGCAAGAGCTCCCTGGCCGACGAGCTGGTGCGCCGGCTCCGGCTGGACCAGGGCGACCGCCTGACGGTCGCGATCATCTCGATCGATCCGTCGCGGCGCCGCACGGGCGGAGCACTGCTGGGCGACCGGATCCGGATGAACGCGATCGGCCCCTGGCAGGACGGCGTCCGCGTGTACATGCGCTCGCTCGCCACGCGCCAGACGGGCTCCGAGATCAGCGCGGCGCTGCCCGGCGCGATCGACGCTTGCAAGGCCGCCGGCTTCGACCTGGTGCTGGTCGAAACCTCCGGCATCGGCCAGGGCGACGCGGCCATCGTGCCGCTGGCGGATCTTTCTCTTTACGTGATGACACCCGAGTACGGCGCTGCCAGCCAGCTGGAAAAGATCGAGATGCTGGACTTCGCCGACTTCGTCGCGATCAACAAGTTCGACCGCAGCGGCGCGCAGGACGCGCTGCGCGAGGTTTGCAAGCAGGTGCAGCGCAACCGGGGCGAGTTTGCGAAGGCACCCGGCGACATGCCGGTGTACGGAACGATCGCCTCGCGCTTCAACGACGACGGCGTCACCGCGCTGTACCAGGCGATCGCGCCGCGCCTGGCCGGAGCGGGGCTGAAGCTGACGCCGGGTCGGCTGGCGCCCCTGTCAACCCGCGCATCGACCCACCGGTCGCCGATCATTCCGCCCGCGCGCACCCGCTACCTGGCCGAGATCGCGCAAACCGTCCGCGCCTACAAGCACGGCGCCCGCGAGCAGGCGCGGCTGGCCCGGCAGCGCCAGCAGCTGTCGGCTGCGCGCGAACTGCTCGCCGCCGCTGCTGCGGGCGCGCCCGAACCCCATGGGCCCTCGCTTGCGCTGCTGGCGGACCTGATCGAGGACCGCGCCGCGAGCCTGGATCCGGCCAGTGACGCTCTTCTGACCGGCTGGCCCCAACTTCGGCTCGCCTACCAGGGCGAGGAGTTCGTGCAACAGGTGCGCGGACGCGAGGTGCGAACCCGCGCGGGGACCGCGTCGCTGTCGGGTCTGCGCATCCCGAAAGTTGCGCTGCCGTCGTTCGAGGACGACGGCGAGCTGCTGCGCTGGCTGCTGCTGGAGAACGTTCCCGGCCGCTTTCCCTACACCGCGGGCGTTTTCGAGTTCAAGCGCGAGGAAGAGGACCCGATGCGGATGTTCGCCGGCGAGGGCGACGCCTTCCGCACCAACCGGCGCTTTCACATGATCTCGCAAGGCATGCCGGCCAAGCGCCTGTCGACCGCGTTCGACTCGGTGACGCTGTACGGCCACGATCCGGACGAACGCCCCGACATCTACGGCAAAATCGGCAACTCGGGCGTCTCGATCGCGACGCTGGATGACATCAAGGTGCTGTACTCCGGCTTCGATCTGACCTCGCCGGACACCTCGGTCAGCATGACCATCAACGGGCCGGCGCCGACGATCCTGGCGATGTTCCTGAACTGCGCGATCGACCAGAAGCTCGACCTGTTCCGCGCCGAGCAGGGGCGCGAGCCCGATCCGCAGGAGGCGGGCGAGATCCGGGAACGGGTGCTGGCCAACGTGCGCGGCACCGTGCAGGCCGACATCCTGAAGGAGGACCAGGGGCAGAACACCTGCATTTTCTCCACCGGGTTCTCGCTGAAGCTGATGGGCGACATCCAGCAGTACTTCGTGCGCAACCAGGTCCGCAATTTCTACTCGGTGTCGATCTCCGGCTACCACATCGCCGAGGCCGGCGCCAATCCGATCAGCCAGCTCGCCTTCACGCTCGCCAACGGTTTCACCTATGTCGAGGCGTACCTGGCGCGCGGAATGGCGATCGACGAGTTCGCCCAGAACCTGTCGTTTTTCTTCAGCAATGGCATGGACCCGGAGTTCACGGTGCTGGGCCGGGTGGCGCGCCGCATCTGGGCCGTGGCGATGCGCGACCGCTATGGGGCCAACGAGCGCAGCCAGAAGCTCAAGTATCACTGCCAGACCAGCGGACGCAGTCTGCACGCGCAGGAAATCGCGTTCAACGACATCCGCACCACGCTGCAGGCGCTGATCGCCACCTACGACAACGCCAACAGCCTGCACACGAACGCGTTCGACGAGGCGATCACGACACCCACCGAGCACAGCGTGCGGCGCGCGATCGCGATCCAGCTGATCGTGAACCGAGAGTGGGGGCTGGCCAAGAACGAGAACCCGAACCAGGGCAGCTTCATCATCGAGGAGCTCACGGAGCTGGTCGAGGAAGCGGTGCTGAAGGAGTTCGAGGCCCTGAGCGAACGCGGCGGCGTGCTCGGTGCGATGGAGCTCGGCTACCAGCGCGGCAAGATCCAGGACGAATCGCTGCACTACGAAACGCTGAAGCACTCGGGCGCGTACCCGATCGTCGGGGTCAACACGTTTCGCGACCCGGCCGGAGCGCCGCCTCCGCCCTCGCTGCCGCTGGCCCGCTCGACCGAGGAGGAAAAGCGCGGGCAGCTCGACCGGCTGCGCGACTTCCAGCGGCGCCATGCCGGCGCCGCGAGCGATTGGCTGCAGCGGCTGCGCGAGGCCACGATCCGCGACGACAATGTGTTCGAAGTGCTGATGGGGGCGGTGCGGCACTGCTCGCTGGGCCAGATCTCCAATGCGTTGTTCGAAGTCGGAGGGCAGTACCGGCGCAGCATGTAGCCGACGGAAAACCCGATTCAAGAAGGTACAATTCCTCGGTCCCTTTGGGGTCAACCCGAGTCCGGCCTGTCGCGCAACAGCACATACCCGCCCATGCCGCGCTCGTCTCCGATCCGGCTCCTCGCCGCTGGCTTTGCTCTTGGGGCAGCGCTTCTAACGGCCGGCGCGGCGTCCGGCGCCAGCTCTTGTCAGCTCGCGACGATTGGGACTCTCCCGGTCGAGCTGAAGGGCTGGTCCCCTACGACCGAGGGGTCGGTGAACGGGCAACCCATTATGGCGGTCGTCGATACGGGTTCCATGCTCACCGCGTTGACGCGCAAATTCGCACAGCGCGTGTCGCTTGATCTACGCGAGACCGAGGCATCGGCAGCAGGCGTGGAATCGGCTCAAGGAGTCGGGGGCCACTCGTTTGTGTATAGCGCGCATATCAACGAGCTTGCGTTCGGGCCTCTGGTGGCCAAGGACGTCTACGTCGGCGTTCTGTCCGTTCTCGACGAAAAGTTGCCGGGAGATGGCTTCCTCGGCGCTGACCTGCTCCTCGCTCGCGACCTCGAGATGGCCCTACAGAAGGGCGAAATCCGGGTGTTGATACCGGACGGCTGCCACGACGAATTCCTGGCCTACTGGGATCGGGAGGCCTCAGTCGTCCCGATGTCCCGGCTGAGCCGCCGCGATCATCGGCAGGTCATCACGTTGCAGATCAATGACACCGACGTGAGAGCCATGATCGACAGCGGCGCCTCCCGATCGGTGATCGATACCGCGTCCGCGGCGCGCCTGGGCGTGACGCGCGAATCGAGCAAGATCCTCGCTGAAGACAGCGCCGGCGGTGTCGGACCGAAGAGAGTCGACACCTGGGTCGCTTCCTTCCGGAAAGTTGTCATCGGGCGGGAAACGATCCACGACACCGAACTCGCCGTGGCCGACCTGCGCAGCGGTTTCCGACAGGATGCCGACACCACAACGAGGATCAAACGGCGCAGCGACCTGGGATTCGACATGCTCCTCGGCGCTGACTTTCTGAAGTCGCACAGAGTTCTTTTCTCGGTGAAACAGGAGCGCTTCTACTTCTCGTACGTCGGCGGGCATATTTTTGCCACCGACCACTGAGCGCGGCTAGACTGCGGCCCCATGCCGCTCGTCTACCCTGAGGGAAAATAGATGCAAACTCCCGCGCGTGCCGCTGGTCTGGCGATCGTCGCCGCTCTTGCCGGTTTTGCGTTCGCCGCCCCGCCCGCGGCAGCGATCACGGCCGAGGAAATCGTTGCAAAGAACGTTGCGGCGCGCGGCGGCGCCGGCGCCCTGGCCGCCGTGCACAGCCTGCACCGCTCGGGGCGCCTGGTGCTTGCGCATCAGTCCATCCTGATCACCGTTTCGGATCTGCGGGAGCGCCCGGGCCGGGTGCGGCAGGAAACGACATTTCAGGGGCTGACCCAGGTGCGTGCGTTCGACGGCACCAAGGCGTGGCAGGTCCAGCCTTTCGGGGGTCGCAAAGAGCCGGCCACGATGTCCGACGACGATTCAAAGGCACTGCGGCTGGCCTCCGACCTGGACGGCTCCTGGGTCGACGCCAAGGCCAAGGGTTACACGCTCGAGTATCTCGGCACCGAGGATATCGACGGCACCTTAGCCCACAAGCTGCGGGTCCGCCTGAAATCGGCCGACGAGGTCACCGTGTGGATCGACCCCGACACGTGGATGGTCATTCGCGACCTTCGCAAATTCATCGTCCGCGGGGCCGAACATGAGACCGAGACCGACTACGGCGACTACGAGAAGGTGAGCGGCATCTATGTACCGATGAGCGAGGAAAGCGGCCCCCGCGATTCGCCCCCGTCGTCGAAGTCGAAGGCCATCTGGGACAAGGCCGAGGCCAACGTCACCGTGGCCGCGGACGCCTTCACCCCGCCCACCCAGCCGCCCGCGCCGGCAGGAGACGAGCGGTGAGAGCCGCCGCCGCATTCCTGGCCGCCTCGGCGCTGGGCGTTGCCGCCGCAGCGCCCGTGGTCGACTCCGGAACGATCTCGGGCCTTGGCGCGCGCAACATCGGGTCGGCCGCAATGAGCGGACGCGTGGCGGCCCTGGCGGGACGCGTCGAGACCGACGGCAAGGTCACGCTCTTTGTCGGGGCGGCGTCGGGCGGAGTGTGGAAGTCGCTCGACGGCGGCACCACGTTCAAGCCGGTGTTCGACAAGCAGGGCGTGCAGTCGATCGGGGCCATCGCGCTGGATCCTTCCGACCCGAAGGTCGTGTGGGTCGGAAGCGGCGAGAGCTGGATGCGCAACTCCGTATCGATCGGAAACGGCGTCTGGCGTTCGGGCGACAGCGGCGAGACGTGGGCGTACATGGGGCTGCCCGAGTCCGAGCGGGTCAACCGGATCATCGTCCACCCGGCCAAGAGCGACGTCGTGTACGCGTGCGTGCCGGGCAAGCTGTGGTCCGATTCCCCGGACCGGGGCCTGTACAAGACGGTCGATGGAGGCAAGAGCTGGGCGCTGGTGCTGAAGGGTGCGAACCTGTCGACCGGCTGCTCGGGCCTGGCGATGGACCCGCGCAATCCGGAGCGCCTCTTTGCCGGGCTGTGGGACTTCCGGCGCAAAGGCTGGACCTTCCGCTCGGGCAGCGACGGTCCCACGGGTGTATCGGGTTCGGGCCTGTTCCTGACCGAGGACGGCGGCGCCACCTGGAGCGTGCTGGACGAGAAGACCGCAGCCGGGTTGCCGCCAGCGCCGTGGGGCCGCCTCGACGTGGCCATTGCGCCCTCGAACCCGCAGCGCGTCTACGCGGTGATCGAGAACGTCAAGTCGGCGCTGTACCGCTCCGACGACGGCGGCAAGACCTGGACCCGCAAGGACGACAGCCAGCGGATGGTCTGGCGCCCGTTCTACTTCTCGCGCCTGGTGGTCGATCCGACCAACCCCGACCGCGTCTACAAACCGGACTACTCGCTGATCGCGTCCGAAGACGCAGGCAGCAGCTTCAGCGAGGTGGGCGGCGGAACCCATGGCGACCACCACGACCTGTGGATCAACCCGAAGAACCCGAAGCACGTGGTCACCGGCGACGACGGAGGCCTGTGGATCTCGTACGACGGCGCCAATCGCTGGTGGAAGTGCAACAACCTGCCGATCTCGCAGTTCTACCATGTCTCGATCGACGACAAGGACCCGTACCACGTGTACGGCGGCCTGCAGGACAACAGCTCGTGGGTCGGCGACTCCGAGTATCCAGATGGGATCACGAACGGGCGCTGGGAGAACCTGTACAACGGCGACGGCTTCTGGGTGTTCGTCGACCCGTCCGATCCGAACTTCGTCTATGCGGAATGGCAAGGCGGCTTCGTGGGCCGGGTGGATCGACGCACGCTGTCGGCGCGCGACATTCAGCCCAAGGCAGGCTATGGCGAAAAGCTGCGCTGGAACTGGAACACGCCGATCCACGTTTCTCGCCTCGAGAAGGGAAAGCTGTACATCGGCGCCCAGTACCTGTTCGTGACGAAGGACGCCGGCCAGACGTGGCAGCGGGTCTCGCCCGACCTGACGACCAACGATCCCGAAAAGCAGAAACAGGAACAATCGGGCGGCATCACGGTGGACAACTCGGCCGCCGAGATGCACACGACGATCTACTCGATCTCGGAAAGCCCGCGCGACGCCAGGACCGTCTGGGTCGGCACCGACGACGGCAATCTGCAGTTGACGCGCGACGGCGGAACCAACTGGACCAACGTCGTCGACAACGTGCCTGGCCTGCCGCCCCGCAGCTGGGTCTCGTGGGTCGAAGCTGGCCCGCACGCGGAAGGGGCCGCTTACGCGGCGTTTGACCGCCACTCGTTCGGCGACATGACGCCCTGGGTGTATGCCACGCGCGACTTCGGCAAGACCTGGACCCGGATCGTGGACGGCTCTTCGGGCGTGCGCGGCTACGCCCACGTGATCCGGGAAGACCCGCTGCGGCCCGGCCTGCTGTACCTCGGTTCGGAGGTCGGCTTGTGGATCTCGCTCGACGCCGGCAGGACCTGGGCCGAGTTCAAAGGCGGCAATTTCCCGCCGGTGGCCGTGCGCGACCTGGCGTTTCAGTCGCGCGAGCAGGACCTGGTGGTGGCAACGCACGGACGGGGCATCTGGATCGTCGACGATCTGACGCCTCTGCGCGCGCTCACGCCCGAGGTTCTCGACAAGAGCGTCGCGCTGCTGGCGGGCCGTCCGGTCCGTCAAAAACCCCTCGGTTCGGGCGGCTGGCCCGAGGGCGATGCGGCCTTTTCAGGCTCCAATCCCCCCACCGGCGCCACGATCGCGTACTACCTGAAGACGCGCCACACGTTCGGCCGGATGAAGCTGGAGATTCTGGATGCTTCCGGCCGAGTGATCGACACGCCGCCGCCCGGAACGCGCAAGGGGATCAACCGGGTCGCCTGGTTGATGCGCGAAAAACCGCCGCTGGTTCCGACCGCCGCGGCCACAGGGGGCGCCTCAGCCGGTCCGCGCGTGCTGCCCGGGACGTACACGGTTCGGCTGACCAACGGCTCCGACGTGGTCGAAGCGCCGCTGGCCGTTTCGCTCGATCCGCGGGCGCCGTTTACGCCGGCGGAGCGCAAAGCCCAATATGACGCCGCGATGAAGGCACATGGTCTTTTTGGGCGGATGAGCGAGCTCGTCAACCGCCTGAACGGCTATCGGACGCTGGCCGCGTCCCGCGCCAAGGAGCTGGCGCCGGGCGAGCCGCTGCGCAAGGATCTGGAAGCCTTCGCACAGAAGGCCGAGTTGGTCCGCAAGCAGATCGTTGCGACCTCCGAGGGCGGCGCCATCACCGGCGAGGAGCGGCTGCGCGAGCATCTGGCGTACGTCTACGACGCTCTACTCTCGTACGAGGGACGCCCCGGCGACTACCAGGTCGAACGCGTCTCCGTGCTGGCGCGCGAGCTCGAGGACGTCGAGCAGCGCGCGAGCGACCTGTCGGCAAAAGAACTGGGCCCGCTGAACGAGAAGCTCAAATCGTCCGGGCACGCGCAGATCGCCGAGGCCGAGGCGCGCCAGGCCGGGGAGCAAATCGCCGCGGCCCATGCGCTCGAAGAAGCGCTCGAAGGAGCGCAGTCCGAGACGGTCGGCGTGCGACGGCGGGAGCGCGACTGACCTTGATCGGCTCCCCGGGCCAAGTCGACGCCCCGGCGCTGCGCGGCCCGCACGAGGGGGAATCGCACCGATGAAGAGCCTGTGGCGCTGGCTGCGCTGGCCCATGCTGGCGCTGTTGGTGCTGGGCCTGTGGGCCGGGTACCGGATTGCCTACGGAACGCCGTTCACGATCAACCAGCTCGCCAACCGACAGGCGATGGTCTTCCTGCTGAGCAATCCGGAGCTGTTGTCGCAGCTCGGACTGATCGACGGCACCGTTCTCGATTTCCACTCCGGCAAGCTCACCCCGTTCACGATGGCCCACCGCGACGAGGACTACGCCCGCCTGCAGCGCTTCCTGCGCGAGCTCGACGGTTTCGACCGCGCGCGGCTCGGTCCGCAGGATCGCCTGACCTGGGACGTGTTGCACGAGTTCTACTCGGACCAGCTGGCGCTGAAGGCATTCGCGTGGATGCCGCCGGTCGGGATCTATCCGTTCGAGCCGATGAACGGCCTGCAAACCGCGCTGCCGAATCTGCTGCTGCAAGCCCACGTGGTTCGCAACGCGAAGACCGCGCGCTCGTACGTGGGGCGTCTCGAGCAGGTCAGCGTCGTGATCGATCAGGGCCTCGAGGAAGTCAGCCGTCAGCGCGCCCTGGGCGTCACGCCACCGGTCAGCGTGATCGACAAGACCGCTGCCATAGCGGCCGATTTTCTTCGGCCGGATCCGGCCGAGCATGCGCTGGCAACCCACTTTCGCAACCGCCTCGAAGCCCTTTCCGGCTTCGACCCTGCGCTGCGGGCGCAACTGGAACAGCGGTCGGTCGCGGCGCTGCGGGATCGCGTCTATCCAGCCTATCGGCGACTGGCTCTGGGGCTGGCCGATCTGCGCGGCGAGGCGGCGCGCAACCCGGCCGACGGTCTGGCGCGCCTTCCGGACGGAACCGCCGCCTACGCAGCGGTCCTTCGGATGACGACCACCAGCAGCCTGCCGCCGGATGAGGTGCACGCGATCGGGCTGCGTGAAGTCGAGCGGATCGACGCCGAAGCCGACGCGGTGCTGCGCGGGCAGGGGTACTCGCGCGGCTCGGTCGGCGAGCGCCTGGCCCAGCTGGGCCAGGACGCGCGCTTGCAGTTTCCTTCGACCGACGAGGGCCGCCAGCAGATGCTGGCGCGCTACCGCGAAATCCTTCAAATGGTGCAGCAGCGCCTGCCGGACTTCTTCGAGGTGATTCCGACCCAGCCATTGACCGTCGAGCGCGTACCTGCCTTCTCGGAGAAGGGCGCGCCGGGAGCCTATTTCCAGCCGGCCGCGCTGGACGGTTCGCGCCCGGGAACCTTCTTCGCCAATCTGCGCGACCCGGCCGAAACGCCGCAATGGGCAATGAAGACCCTCGCCTACCACGAGGCGATTCCCGGGCATTTTTTCCAGATCTCGATCGCGCAGAAGCTGGAAGGTTTGCCGTTCATCCGCCAGCAGCCGGTCTTCACCGCCTACGTCGAGGGCTGGGCCCTGTATGCCGAGCACCTGGCCCAGGAGATGGGAATGTACGAAGGCGATCCCCTCGGGGATCTGGGGCGCCTGCAAGCCGAGTTGTTCCGCGCCGTGCGGCTGGTGGTCGATACCGGCCTGCACGCCAAGGGTTGGAGTCGCGAGCAGGCGATCGACTACATGACCGCCCAGACCGGGATGTCGCGCACCGAGGTGACGACCGAAGTCGAGCGCTACATGGTGACCCCCGGTCAGGCGTGCGCCTACAAGCTCGGCATGTTGAAGCTGCTGCAGCTGCGCGAGCGCGCCCGCGCCGCGCTCGGCCCGCGGTTCGATCTGAAGGAATACCACCGCGTGGTGCTGCAAGGCGGAGCGCTGCCCCTCGACAGCCTGGAACAGGTGGTCGACGATTGGCTGCGCTCCAAGCGCACCGCCGTGGCCGCCTCTGAGCCGGCGCCCCCGCAGGCGGCACACCCGATGCCGCCGGTTCCCGCCACCGTCGTCGATTGGGCCGCGGGCGCGCGGCTGTTCGACGGGCTTGGAGATTTCCACCGCAGGATAACGACCGATTCGAGCCAGGCCCAGCAATACTTTGACCAGGGCATGCGTTTCCTGTGGGCCTTCAACCACGACGAATCCACGCGTTCGTTTGCCCGGGCCGCGCAACTCGATCCGCATTGCGCGGCGTGCTACTGGGGTGTGGCGCTGACGGTCGGACCCAACTACAACCTGCCGTCGGTCGCCGCCCCGCGTGCGAAGGTGGCCTTTGAAGCGCTCGAGCTGGCACGGCAGAACGGCGCCGCGGGCTCGCCGGTGGAGCAAGCGCTGATCGCCGCGCTCGCCCGCCGTTATCCGAACGCGCAGCCGCCGGTGGAGTCGAAGCAGGGGCCGGTGCTGACGCAGTACGCCGCGGCCATGCGGGACGTGGCGCTGCGGTTTGCCGATGACCCGGACGTGCAGACGCTGTACGCCGAGTCGCTGATGAATGTGAACGCATGGAAGCTGTGGACGGCGGACGGCCAGCCGGCCCCGGGTACGCTGCAGATCGAAACGACGCTCGAGCGGGTGCTGGAGCGCGATCCGCGCCATCCGGGTGCCAACCATTACTACGTGCACACGATGGAAGCCTCGCCCCACCCGGAAAAAGCCCTGGCTGCGGCGGAACGGCTGCGCGGCATGATGCCGGCGGCCGGGCACCTGGAGCACATGCCCGCGCACATCCTGCAGCGGGTCGGCCGTTACGAGGAGGCGGCACAGGCCAACCGGAACGGTGCGCGGGCCGATGAAGCCTATTTCAAGCAGATCGTGCCGCCTGACAATTACCCGATGTATCTGGCCCACAACTACGAGTTTCTGGCCTACTCGGCCGCGATGGAAGGCCGCCAGACCGAGGCTCTGGAAGCGGTGCGCAGAGCGCGCCATGCCGCGTCGGACCCGGACCGGCCTGTATTGCTGGAGGAATGGGCCGCGCTGGTGCGCTTCGGCCAGTGGGATGACCTGCTGGCACGCGCGGCGCCGGATCCGAAACGAACCACCTCGAGCGGCGGCTACCTGTTTGGAAAGGCGGTGGCTCTGGCGGTGAAAGGTCGCGTTGACGAGGCCCGCGAGGCCGTGCGCGAGCTGAGCTCGCTCACCGGCAAGCTGCCCTCTGACAGTTCCGTCGGGTTGAACCCGACGCGCGACATCTTCGCGCTGGCCACCGTGGTGGCGCGGGCCCGCATCGCCGTCACGGAACACCGTCAGAGCGACGCGATCGATCTGCTGCGCGAGGCCGTGGCGCGCGAAGACAAGCTGGCCTACGACGAACCGAACGACTGGTTCTTTCCCACGCGGCACATTCTTGGCGCTCAATTGCTCGCAGCCGGACAGCCAGCGGCCGCAGAAGCCGTCTATCGGGAGGATCTGAAACGGAACCCCGAAAACGGCTGGGCGCTGTACGGGCTGGCCGCCGCACTGAAGGCGCAAAGCGATGCGACGGAAGCCGCCCGCATCGAACAGCGCTTCCGCGCGGCCTGGAAATACGCGGACATCACACTCACCTCGTCCGCTTTTTGAGTCACCTACCCACGCCGGGTCGCGCTGGTAGTACGCTTCGTCGCACAGGTTGCTTCAATCAGGGGAGGACGGCGTGCAAGGCCGTCGCGCTTTCGTCAAAAGCGTGGGTGCGGGACTGGCCCTGGCCGGCGGCGCATGGATGGCGCCGCGGCGGTCCCGCGCCGCCGGGCTGCCACAGGGCGCCGTGGACGCAGCCGTGCTCGATGCTCTTCCCGGCAAGCGGGCGCTGATCCGGCACTCGCTGCGGCCGCCGAACTACGAGACGCCACTGGAGGCGTTCGACAGTATCCTGACTTCGAACGACCGGTTTTTCGTGCGCTGGCACCTGGGCAACATTCCTCAAGTCGACCCGCACGCGTGGCGCCTGGCCATCGGCGGCGATGCGGTCGAACGGCCGCTGCAGCTGACGCTCGATCAGCTCAAGCAGGAGTTCGAGCCCGCCGAGCTGGTTGCGGTATGCCAGTGCGCCGGCAACCGGCGGGGGCTGTCCGATCCGCACGTGCCGGGCGTCGAATGGGGCTATGGCGCAATGGGCAACGCACGATGGAAGGGCGCCCGCCTGAAGGACGTGCTGGCCAGGGCGGCGCCCAGGGGGACCGCGCTCGAAGTCGCCTTCGACGGCGCCGACGAACCCGCGATCGAGCGCACCCCGGATTTCGTCAAGAGTGTTCCTCTGTGGAAGGCACAGGACGAGAACACGCTGATCGCGTACGAGATGAACGGCGAGGCGCTTCCCCACTGGAACGGGTTTCCGGCAAGGATCGTGGTCCCCGGCTGGACTGCCACCTACTGGGTCAAGCAGGTGACAGCGGTCAATGTGTTATCGGCGCCGCAGGGCGGATTCTGGATGAGCACGGCCTATCGGATCCCGAAGCGCAAGTTTCCGGTGATAGACCGCTTCGTCTCCCAGGAAACCGCGGAAACGATGCCGATCACCGAGATGGTCGTCAATTCGCTGATCACGAACCTCGCCGACGGGCAGAAATTCCGCAAAGGGTCGCCGATTGCGATCCGCGGCCTCGCCTGGGACGGCGGATACGGCATCCGCTCGGTCGAAGTGTCCACCGATGACGGCCGTTCATGGCAGACCGCCGAGCTGGTGTCCGACCTGGGCCGCTATTCGTTCGTCTCGTGGCAGCATGCGTTCGTGCCGCCCGAGGCCGGCACTTACGCGGTGCTGGCGAAGGCCACCAACCGACAGGGTGCCTCCCAGACGTTCGAGCTGATCTTCAATCCGGCCGGATACCACAACAATGTGGTCCAGCGGATACAGATTCAGGTGGGGTGAGGCGCAAATATGAGCGCGCACGATGCGGGAATTGTCGGCCTGATGCTGGCCGCCACGTGCGCGGGTGCGCTCGCGGGCGAAGACGTCCGCCTCAAGGAGGGTCCCGGCCGGGACATCGTGCTGGGCAGTTGCTCCGCCTGCCACAGCACCGACTACATCCAGATGAACTCGCCCTTCATGAAGCGCGCGGCCTGGGAGGCCACGGTCAACAAGATGATCAAGGTGATGGGTGCCTCGATCCGCCCGGAGGATGTTCCGGTCATCGTGGACTATCTGACCCGGAACTACGGAGCCGAATAGGGGGGCGCCGGCGCTTGCAGGGCACCGGTCAGATCGCCCAGCTTGTCGCGGGCATCGGGCAGCGGCGCCAGCGCGAAGCGCCGTCTGAGCAGGCGCAGGATCGAGCCGGTGTCGTAGGGCGTGTGGTCCACGTAGCCTTTCTTCACGAACGGCGAAATCAGGATGGCCGGCACGCGCGTGCCGGGTCCCCAGCGATCGCCGTAGCCGGGCCCGGACGGCGGCGGCACATGATCCCAGAAGCCGCCGTTTTCGTCGTACGTGACGATGATCAGCGTGGAGGTCCAGGCCGGACTGGCCCGGATCCGCCCGATCAGATCGGCGATGTGCCGGTCGCCTGAAGCCACGTCGGTATAGCCGGGATGCTGGTTCACGTCCCCATTGGGCTTGTAGAACGCGACCTGCGGCAGGCGGTCGCGCACCAGGTCCTCCAGCAGGTCCGCTTCATCCTTCAAATGCTCGCGCCGCGCCGCTGTGCCGGGCGCATAGCGGGAGAAGTAATTGAACGGCTGGTGGTGCGGCTGGAAGTTGACCGCCCCGGGCTGGTTCGAATAGATCACGCCGCGTGAGGTCCCGCCGGACAGCGCCGAGTCGGCCACGGCCCTGTTCCAGCCGCCGGCGTACCAGGCCCAGCTGATCGAGCGCTCGGTCAGACGATCGCCGATGGTCGGCGCATCCTGCGCAGGCAGCGGGCGGCGCGCCGGATCGGCCAGTTGCGGATCGCCGTCCTTGGCGGGCGCGATGCCGCTGGGCTGGTACGGCGGCTGCATCGTGTTCACCGCATAGCCGTCCGGCGTCACGGCTCCGTCCTGCTGCCATTGCACCGGTCCAGCCAGGGCGCTGGCCGGCGAGCCGGCTTTGCGCAGCAGCCGGCCCTGGGCGTCGAGCCGGCTTCTGATCGAGTCGGGCGCATCCGGATAGCGCCCAACGCAGCCGCACGCGAGCCAAACGTGGTTGATGAACGAACCGCCGAACGCGCCCATGAAGAAGTGATCGGCCAGCGTGAATTCGCGCGCCAGTTGCCACAGCGCCAGAACGCTGCCGTCATAATGGCCCATCGTCAGGCCGCCCGCGTCGGATACCGCGGCGAAGCGGTCGTTGCGGCCGCCATCGATCTGCTCGATGTTCTGGTAGTAGCGATGGACCAGATCGCGCGTGGCCAACGATGGCGCAAGCCCTGCCGGCGCCGCATCGATGCGGTACGGCGCGTTGGGAAGCGCCGTGCCGAAGCGCGGATCGAAGTCAGGCCCGGCGCCGTTCCACACGCGCGGCAGCACCGGCAGGACACTGCCGTCCCGGTCGCGCTGTGTGCCGGCGTCCTTGGGTGCCTGCGCGATGCCGTCCGCCCCTGGGAACAGTCCGAACAGGTTGTCGAAGCTGCGGTTTTCGGCGTAGAGCACCACGATGTGCTGGATCCTGGCCAGCGTCGCATCGACCGGGGAGCTCTGCGCGGCGAGGGCCGCGCCGGCGCGGACGCAACCGGCCACCAGGGCCAGCGTCCCGACAGCCATCCTCATATACATACACGACCAGCCGGTGGCGTCATGCAAACAGCAAGTGGCGCAGACCCGCCTCGGTCGCGCGACGCGCCAGCCGCCGCGCGAGCGGCGACAGCGCCAGCGGAGCGACCAGCATCTCGGCAGCCATCCGGAACGGGAAGGCGCTGCGCAAGATCGCCTGAAGCTGCGCCTGCCATTGATCGAAATCGCTGCGCTGGCAACGGCGGCCTGGATGGCTCACCTCGAAGGCGTGACGGAACGCGATCCAGGCATCGTCGCGCCGCGACTCGCGCACCCGGCGCCCAATGGCCCACGCGACTTTCAGCGCACCGCCGAACTGGCGCTGCCGGCCGGTCCGGAAGAAATGCAGAAAGTGCTTGTAGTGGTTGATCTCGTCGTCCCGGATGTGTCCGAGCACCTGGCGCAGCACCGGTTCCTGCACGTAGTCGTACAGCATCCGGTAAAGACTCGCGGTGCCGGTCTCGATCATGCAGCGGGCCGCCAGTTCCAGATGCGGCGTGGCCTCGAAGGCTTCGGGAGAGGCCGCCGGCGAATACTCCGCCATGAAACCCCGGTATGCCCGGTCCCAGTCGAACTCGGGCCACACCGCCTCAACGTAGGCGCGCAAGGCAGCCCCGTGCTGCAACTCTTCGGGCTCCCAGGCGTGGCTGAGCCAGTCGGCGATGGAAGGGTCACCGCGGTAGTACGTGAGCAGATTGCGCGTATACAGATCCGATCCGCTCTCGACGAAGGACGCGCCGGTCAAAACGTAGAACAGGGTGGTGTCGCCCCGATGCCGCCGGTCCGCGCGCGAGAAATCGATGTCACCGACTCGCCAGACCGGGCGATCCGCGGGTCGGCGATCGGTTGGCCGAACTGCGACGCCATCAGCGGGCCAAGTGCCGGAGTGGACGCCCGGGACGGCGGCCGGCCGGTGGTCAGTCGGGGTTTGCATGGCCAAGGCCGACGAGGGCTGCCGCCCTCGCCAAATTTTTCGTTCCCGTTACAGTACTACGGGCGAACCGGTATGCGAGTGAAGGTGTTGCGGGAAGGACGCGTCCAGCGCGAAGCCCACCGCAAAGCCAGTGCGGCTTTTCGCCGCAGGCATCAGGTCGGTGCCGGTTACCGCGATTCCGCTACCTGGCGCGGAACACGGCGCGATGGTTTTGCTTCAGGCCGGGTGGGCGCGGGAGGGAACCGGTTTCAGACGACGGAGAGCCCCTGCTTGCGCTTGGGCGGCGGGAAATTCCGATCGATCAGCTCGAAATCCTCGGCGGTCAGGTGAAGGTTCGGCGCGGCTGCGTTATCGCGGACGTGCTCGACGCTACCCGCCTTCGGAATCGCGATCACCCCGGGGCGGGACAGCAGCCAGGCGAGCGCCACCTGGGCGGTGCTGACGCCGTGCTTGCGGCCGATCGCGGCCAGCGTGCGGTCGCCGAGCAGCCGGCCTTCGTCGAACGGGCAGTACGCCATCAGCGGCATGCGCTGCCCGCTCATCCAGGGCGCGAGGTCGAACTCGACGCCGCGCCGGGAAGCCGAGTAGTAGACCTGGTTGGCGGCACAGCGGGCTCCTGGGTCCAGCTCGAAAAGGCGGTGCATGTCGTCCAGATCGAAGTTGCTCACGCCCCAGCGCACGATGCTTCCCCGCCGCACCAGCTCCTCGAACGCATCGACGGTCTGCACAAGCGGCGTGGCGCCGCGCCAGTGCAACAGGTACAGGTCGATACGCTCGATCGCCAGGCGCTTGAGGCTGCGTTCACAGGCTGCCATCACGCCGCTGCGGCTGGCATTGGACGGCAGCACCTTGCTGACGACGAATGCCCGGTCGCGGCGGCCGCCGCCGAGCGCCGCGCCGACCACCCGCTCGGCGCCGCCGTCGGCGTACATCTCGGCCGTGTCGATCACGCGCACGCCCAGATCGAGCGCGAGCTGCAGCGCGGCGATCTCGCGCTGGCGCGAGGAGGCCGCCTGGCCCATCCGGTAGGTACCGATGCCCAGCGCCGGAACGGTCGCGCCGTCCGTGAATGTCAAAGTGCCGGTTCCGAATGGCACGGCGGGGCCCGGCGTCATCGAGAATCCGCGCGGGGTTCGACAGACAGGTTCATGCTGGCCAGCAGCGCGCGATAGCGCGCATCGCCGCGCAGACCGCGCAGCCAGGTGTCGTTCCTGATCCACTGAAGATCGGCATCGTGCTGCTGGTAGGCCAGCTCCAGCCACTGAAAGGCGGCGTCGGCTTCGCCGCGGAAGGCATGCACCTCCGCGATCTCGTACGCCGAGACAGCGCCGTACTTTTCCTTCAACTGACTCAGGGCCGCGTCCGACTCGGCGTGCCGCCCCATCGCCCAGTAGACCATCGGCAGATTGGCCAGGCGCTCGCCCTCATCGGCTTCCTTCTGCACCGCAGCCAGTGCCTCCGCATACCGGCGCATGTACAACAGGGATCCCGACAGCGAGGCGTGACCGCCCGCGAAATCGGGGTTCAGCTCGAGCAACTTTCGAAACGCCGCCACGGACTCGTCCGGCCGGCCGGCGTCCAGCAGCCCGGTGCCCAGGATCCACAGGGAATTGGTATCCAGCGGGTCCCTCAGCAGCACCTGGCGCAGATACTCGAGGTGCTGATCGGGGCGCCCCTGCGTTTCCGCGTTCAGGTATCCGAGCTGCACCCGGATCGTCAAGTCGTTCGGATCCAGTTCGATGGCCCGCTCGAACTCCGCCCGGGCTGCGTCCCAATTCCAGTCGAAGTCCCGCTCCAGCTGGCCCAGCAGCAGATGCGCGCGCGCCAGATCCGGATCGATCTGCAGCGCGCGTTGCACGGCCTCGCGCGCCTTGGCCGCCCCCTGCAAGGCCGGCGTCCATCCGAAACGGGCCTGGGCCCGATAGGCGCCCGCCAGCCGGGTCCAGGCGAGCGCGAAGTTCGGATCCCGGCCGATCGCCTGCCCGTACAGCTGCATCGCCTTTTCCTCGTCCGGCTTGCTCCTGCGGTTGTCGAAAAAATTGCCCTGCAGGTACAGGTTGTAGGCTTCGGTGTTCGCTTCCGGGGCCGGCGCGCGCCCTCCTGCGACGCTCAAGGCGACCTTCAGCTCGCGCGCCACCGTCCCCGCAATGTCGTCCTGGACCCTGAAGATGTCGTTCAGATCCCGCTCGTAGCTTTGCGACCACAGGTGCGATCCATCGGAGGCGCGGATCAGCTGTGCCGTCACGCGCAGCGTGTTGCCGGACCTGCGCACGCTGCCCTCCAGCAAATGCGAAACACCGAGTTGGCGGGCGATCGCGCGCACGTCCCCGTTCTTGCCTTTGAACTGGAACGAGGAGGTGCGCGCGATCACGCGCAGCTCCCGGCTGCGCGACAGCCGGTCGATCAGTTCCTCGGACAGCCCATCGGAAAAGTACTCCTGGTCCCTTTTTTCGCTCATATCTAGAAACGGCAGCACCGCAATGGACTTGTCGTGGGCGGCGGACGCCGCAGCGCCGCGCTCATTGCCCGGCGGCGGTGCGGCCGACACGGTCTGGTCCGCTGCGGCCCCCGCCGGCCCGAGGCGCGTGAGCGCATAACCGATCGCGGCCGCAACCAGTCCGATGCCGGCACCCGCTGCCGCCAGGGTCGCGCGATGGCGCAGCGCGAACTTGGCGGCGCGGTAACCGAGCGGTCCGTGCCTCGCGCGAACCGGCTTGCCGCTCAGGTAGCGCTGCACGTCGTCGGCCAGGGCGACCGCGCTCGGATAGCGCTCGGCGGGATGCTTGGCCAGGGCCTTGCGCACGATCGAATCCAGGTCGCCGCGCAAGCGGCGCGCGAGCCGGTCGACCGTCGTGGCGCGGGCGACGGCCGCCTGTTGCGTCACCCGGGTGCTGGGCCTGCGCACGCGCGCCTCCAGGATCGCCTGCTCCACCAGGGCGGTCGAAGCGCCGGCCGTGAGCTGGAACGGCCGGCTGCCCGCCAGAAGCTCGTACAGCACAACCCCCAGCGAATAGATATCGGTGCCGGCATCGACCGGGTCGCCGCGCAAGCTCTCGGGACTGGCGTACTCGGGGGTCAGCGCCCGGCCATAAATCCGCGTGAGCTGCGAGTCCGGCTCTTCCTCGGCCAGAAGCTTCGCCACGCCGAAATCGAGCAGGCGTACTTGTCCGGATTCGAGGACCAGGATGTTCGATGGCTTGATGTCACGATGCAGTACCTGGCGCGCGTGAGCGTATTGCACGGCATCGAGCACCTGTAGGAGAAGCTTCAGCCGCTCCGGCACGCCCAGCCGGCGCGCGTCGCACCAGTCCGTCAGGGGCTGGCCCGGAACGTACTCCATCGCCAGGTAGGGAAGACCGTCGGGGCTGACGCCGGCGTCATACAGGCGCGCGATATTCGGGTGTTCCAGAGCTGCCAGGATGTCGCGTTCACGGGCAAAGCGCTGAACCAGATCCGTGCGCAGCCGGGCCAGCAGCGGCAGCTTCAAGGCAACGTCGCGCTTGAAGGCGCCGTCGGCGCGGTGCGCGAGCCACACTTCGGCCATGCCGCCGATGCCCAGCGGCCGCACCAGCTGATAAGGGCCGACGTGCTGGCCCGGTGCGATGGGGCCGACGGTTTCCGCCAGCGGATCGGCCGCCAGCTTGGGCAGGGTGTCGAGCGCGCCCGCGCCCCTGACCCGGTCCTGCGCCGGCAGCAATGCCTGGCGCAACGCGGTTACCAGATCGCCGTGCTCCGGCGCCAGCGCATCCAGCCAGCCCTGCCGTTGGTCCCGACTCAGCGGCATCGCCTCGTCGAGCAGCCGGCTCATCCGCGCGATCTGCTCCGCCGACAGCATGGTCAAGGCCGTGTCATCTCCCCGTCGTCACTTCCAGAAATCTTCGGCCGGAATCGCGAAATTGATGTTCTGCGCCCCTTTCAGCGTGAACGCGGTCACGCCGATCAGGTTGCCTCGTCCGTCGAACAGGCCCCCGCCCGATGAACCCGGTGAAATGGGGGCGCTGGTCTGCAGGAAGCGCAGTTCACCCATCACCCGCTTTGCCGACAGCAGCCCGTCGGACAGGGTGCGGTCCAGACGCGACGGATTGCCGATCGCATAGACGGTCTCCCCCACCTCGAGCGCATCGAAGGCGCGAATACCGGCGACCGGCTGAAGATCCATGTTCCGAACGCCGATCACGCAGCGATCGGCCAGGTAGTTGGCGGCCACCAGCCTGGCCTTCTCGACGGCTTCGGCCGTGCCGGTGCCGAGGTAGATCTCCTCGCCGGCAGCCTCGATCACATGGCAGTTGGTGATGGCCAGCTTGTCGGTCACCGCGATCGCCGATCCGTACATCGCGGCCGGCTTGCCGTCCGACCGCGATGCCAGCCGCCCCACCACGCCGTAGACCGATTGCGAGGCCACCTTGAACAGATTCTGCGCGCTCGGCCTGGAGTCGGCCGCAATTTCCGACGGCACCGGGGGCGCGTTCGACCACGGGACCGGATCAGGCACTTCGAATGCCGTGTACGGAGTGCCCGATCCGGGCTGATCGCGCGAGATGCGGGTCGCGCCACCCGCATCGACCCACCGATACAGTGTCTCCGCGCGAGCGATTCCGCAAAGGCCCGCCAGGCAGGCGAACCAGGCTCCAAAATGTGTCAGGCTCATGGGGTCGCGCTCCCGCCGACCGACGCGGTTGCAGGTCGGCGCCGGCTCGGGTGATCCAGCCAACTCTACTATCGCAAACCGTCTGTGCGCAATGGGAGCGTAATGAAATGAAACTGCCATATGCCACCCTGCTGTGGTCCACGTTTGCGTGACTGCGCGCTGGGGCAGGACCGCCTGCCGGCGATTCCGGCCGGCAGCTACACCGACGAGCAGAAACAAGCGGCCGACGAATTCAAGGCGGCCCGCGCGACGCCGGTGTTCGGCCCGTTCGAACCGATGATGTACAGCCCGCAGCTGATGAACCAGGCACGCGCGATGGGCGACTACCTGCGCTTCCACTCCGCGATCGGAAACGTGCTGAGCGAGCTGGCGATACTGATCGTGGCACGCGAATGGACGCAGGACTACGAGTGGCACGTCCACTACCCGATCGCGTTGAAGGCCGGCATCCAGCCGCAGGTCCTGGAAGCGATCGCCGACGGGCGGCGGCCGTCGTCGATGTCCGACGACGAGCAGATCGTGTATGACTTCCTGACCGAGCTGAATCGGAACAAGCGCGTTTCGGACGCGACATTCGAACGCGCCGACCGGCGCTTCGGCAACAAAGGCGTCGTGGATCTGGCCGGAATCGACGGCTATTACACGCTGCTGGCGATGCAGCTGAACGTCGCGCGCTACCCGCTGCCGAAGGACGGCAGAAGCCTGACGCGTTTTCCCCAGTAGAGGGACAGCCGCTAGGCGAAGGCCTGTTCCCCGAGCACGCGGGTGGCTGCCGGTCGGGCTGCGCGCTCGGACCGCCCCGGCGGGGCCAGCGCGGCCAGCTGGCGCAGCCCCTGAGGATCGAGTATCCGCACCTGCGTGACGTGCTGCAGATCGATCAAGCCGTCCCGGGCGAATCGCGACAACACGCGGCTGACGGTCTCGAGCGTTATCCCGAGGAAACTTCCGATCTCGGCGCGCGTCATTCGCAGCATGAATTCCTTCTTCGAATACCCACGCTCGGCGAAGCGATCGGCCAGATCGAGCAGGAAGGTCGCCAGCCGCTGGTGGGCCTGCATGCTCCCGAGCATCAGCACCAGCGCATGCTTGCGGACGATTTCGCGGCTCATCAGCTGGTACAGATGCCGGCGCAGCGCCGGCGGCGCGGTAGCGTCTTCCAGACGGCTGTACGGGAAGACGCAGACCTCGGCGTCCTCGAGCGCCACGACATCGACGGTATGGGACCCGGCGCCGAGGCCGTCGAAGCCGACCATCTCGCCGGCCATGTGAAAGGCGGCAACCTGTTCACGGCCGTCGCCCGAAGACAAAGTGCTCTTCAAAGACCCGATCCACAGAACGTAGAGCGATTTGAACGGGTCGGCGATCCGGTACAGCGCACCGCCGCGCCGGATACGCAGGCGCGTCGATACCAGCTGCTCGGCGTTTTCGAGCTCGACGGGCGACAATCCGGCGGGAAGGCACAACGGGCGTTGCCCGCAGTTGGTACAGGTCACACGCACTCTCGGATCCACCCAGTTCGGCATGTCCATGGCCGGCCACCTCGAGACGGCAGGTATGCGCCACGCTATTGATTCGCGTGCTCCTTAAGTATCCGTACGAATACCTATGCCGGCTCCGCCGGGGCAAGCGGCGCACAACAGCGCCGGGGTGGCCTGACCCGGACGGTCGGCGCTCCCGCACAATCGTCAGCGCGATTCGTCAGGGGGCTCTGCGGCGAGGGCGCACGCCTCGGCCAGGCGGGATAACTCGACCAGATTGGCCACGCCGGTCTTGTGCATCACGCGGGCGCGATGTATTTCCACTGTGCGATGGCTGATGCCCAACTGGCGCGCGATTTCCTTGTTGGATTGACCGGCAGCCGCCAGCACCATGATCTCGCGCTCGCGCCGGGTCAGACCCTCCAGACGGTCCTGCAGCGATCGGGCCGCGGCCGCCTGCGCGCGCAACTGCGCACTCCTTTCGAGCGCGCTGCGGACTTGGTCCAGCAGTGCCGAGCCCTGCACCGGTTTGGTCAGGAAATCGATCGCGCCGCTCTTGATCGCTCGCACCGTGGTCGGGATGTCGCCGTGACCGGTCAGGAAGATGATCGGAAGGTCGACCGCGCGCCGGTTCAGCTCGGCCTGAAGCTCCGGGCCGCTCACCTCCGGCATCTGCACGTCCAGTATCACGCAGCCGGTTCGGCCCGGCGCATAGGCGTCCAGGAACGAGCGCGCCCCGTCGTAGGCTTCAACGGCGTATCCGGCCGTGTCGAGCAGCAGCGCGAGGCTGTCGCGCACGGCGGCGTCGTCGTCCACCACGAATACGGTCGCAGCAGCGCTCATCGTCCAAGCGGCAGCGTGAAATGGAATCGACCTCCGCGGCTCGGCGCCGGCTCGCACCACAGGCGCCCGCCGTTCGCTTCGATCAGCGCCCGGCTGATCGACAGCCCCATCCCGATGCCCCGGGGCTTGGTCGTGTAAAAAGGCTTGAACAGGCGGCCCGTCGCCTCCTCGGTCAGGCCGGGTCCGCAGTCCTGAACCGTCACCTGCGCCATGGCGTCCGCCAGCGGGCGAGCGCTGATCGTGATCGTCTGCGGGTTGACCCCGGCCGCGCGCATCGCGTCCACGCCGTTGCACACCAGGTTGACCAGCACCTTCTCGACCTGCAGCCGGTTCGCCTTGACCAGATGCAGGTCCGGGGCCAGATCGATCGTCCAATCGAACCCCGCATGACCGTCCCCCTCGGCCACCGCCAGCGCCCGCTGTATCGCCTGACCGAGGTCGACCGCCTCGACCGGGGCATCGCGCCCCTGGAAGAACTGCAGCAATTCGCGCACCACCTGGCCGGCGCGCTGTGCCTGCGCGGCGCCGCCCTCCAGGGCCTGCTGCAGCTTCTCCGGCGCCTGGTTGCCGGCGCGCAGCAGCCGCAGCGCTGCCTCGGCATAAGAGGTGATCGCATTGAGCGGCTGGTTCAGCTCATGCGCGATCGCCGCGGCGGTCTGGCTGGCCACGTGCTGCTTGGCGAGTTCCTCCATTTCTCCGCGCAAAGTCTTCAGCACCGCTTCCTGCTGCTGGCGCGCGCTGATGCGCGCGCCCACGCGCGCCAGCAGTTCCTCGGCCGAAAAGGGCTTGTTGATGTAGTCCTGCACGCCCTCCCTGAACAGGTCGACTCGCAAGGCATCGTCGGCCTTGACCGTCAGCATCACGATCGGGATGTCCGCCATCTCCCGATGCTTGCGCAGCGCCCGCACCATCCGGTCGCCGTTCATCCGCGGCATCATCACGTCGCTGACGATCAGGTCGGGGTGGAAGGCCAGGGCCATGTCCAGGCCCTCCTTGCCGTCGAAGGCGGTGGCGACGCGGTAGTGCCGGCTCAGCACGGCGGCGACGAATCGATTCATGTCGGTGTTGTCTTCGACCACCAGGACCAGCGGCAGGTCCGTTGCGCCCGCCAGGCCCCTCGTTGCGGCCTCCTGCACGCGCAGTTCGTCGGCGGGGGGTGGTTCCGACTCCTCGTCGAATGCGGGCGGCGCGGACTGCAACTGCGCTCCGGCCGGAGCCGACAGCGGCAGGCCGACCGTGAACAGGGCGCCCCCGCCGGGCGCGTCCGCGACCGCAACCGACCCGCGGTGCAGGGCGGCGAATTCGCGCACGATCGCCAGGCCCAGGCCGCCATGGAGCCGCCCGGCTGCGCCGTCGGACTGGCGGAACGGTTCGAAGACGGCCAGGCGCATCTCGGAAGGCACGCCCGGGCCATTGTCCTGTACATGAATGATCGCCTGCTCGGCCCGCACCGACAGCCAGATCGATATGACTCCGCCGTGCGGCGTGGATTTGAACGCATTGGAAAGCAGGTTCAACAGGATGCGGCGCACCTTCTCGAAATCGGCCTGAGCCGGCAGTGTGTCCGGCGTGTCGACGCCAAACCGGATGCGTCGGTCCTTCGCCAGCGCTTCGAAGTGTCCGGCCATCAGCCGGACCAGCAGGGCGAGGTCGAACGGCGCATAGCTCATCTGCATGCGCCCGGCCTCCAGCTTGGCCACGTCGAGCAGATCCGTCACTTGACGCAGCAGCAGGCGGGCGTTGCGTTCGACCACCGCCAGCTCGTCCCTTTCTTCGCGCGAGACCCCGTCGGCCGCCAGTCGCCTGGCCACCGGACCGAGGATCAGCGTGAGCGGAGTGCGAAGCTCGTGGCTGACGTTGGCGAAGAAGCGCGACTTCAGCTCGTCCATCTCGCGCGTCTTCTCGTACAGTCGCGCGAGTTCCTCGTTGGCCTGCTTCAGTCGGGTGTTGGCCTCAGCCACGTCCCTCGTCGCTTCGTTCATGGCATACGCACCAGCAGGCACTCGAATGGGTGACGGCCCTTCCGCTAAGTATGGACCACCGGCTAGCATACGGACAATGCCGGTCCGGCCGCCGCATCCGCGGCGCAGGCGCCCCTCCGTCTCGATGCCCGCGACGATCGAATTTGCGCAGGTCGACAAGCGCTTCGACAACGGTGTGGCGGCGTTGCAGGCGCTGTCGGTCGCGATCGCTGCGGGCCAGTTCGTCTCCCTGCTGGGCCCGTCGGGCTGCGGCAAGTCGACGGTGCTGCGGCTGATCGCGGGACTCGAGCAGGCGACCGCCGGGCAGGTGCGGGTCGACGGCCGGCCGGCGCATCCGGGCGCAGCGGCGATGTCGTACGTCTTCCAGGAGCCCACTTTGATGCCGTGGGCGAGCGCGCTCGATAACGTCGCGCTGCCGCTGCGGATCCAGGGGATGAGGCGCCGGCCGGCGCGCGAGAACGCCCTCGAAGCGCTGGCCGCCGTGGGGCTGGCCGACCGCGCGGCCGCTTATCCGGCTGAACTGTCCGGTGGCATGAAAATGCGCACCTCGATCGCTCGCGCGCTGATCACCCGACCCGAGGTGTTGTTGCTGGACGAACCGTTCGCGGCGCTGGACGAGATCACGCGTCACCGTCTCAATGACGAGCTGCTCGCGCTGTGGGGTGAGCTGGGCTCGACCGCGGTGTTCGTCACCCACAGTGTGTTCGAGGCGGTTTACCTCAGCCAGCGCGTGCTGGTGATGGGTGGGCGACCCGGTCGTCTGATCGCGGACCTGCCGGTTGCGCTCGGCTATCCACGCGCGCCGACGCTTCGCCTGCAGCCGCAGTTCACGCAGCATTGCGCCAGCGTGACCGAGGCGCTGCAGCTCGCCGAAGCCGACGCCGGGGCGGCGGACCCGTGACGGCATCGCCACGTGCCACCCGCGTGATTCCTTCGGCCGCGGGGATCGCCGCGCTGCTGCTGTGGGAAGCGGTGGTGCGGCTGCGCGGAATCCCGCCTTACATTCTGCCCTCGCCCAGCCTGATCGCGCACACGCTGTGGGACAACCTGGACTCGCTGCTCGTATCGTGGTGGTACACGGTCAAGATCACGTTCGGGGCGCTCGCGCTCGCGCTGGCCGGCGGCGTGCTGCTGGCTTGCGCATTCGCGCTGTCCAGAACGCTGGAGCTGGCGCTTTTTCCGTTTGCGATCGCACTGCAGGTCACGCCGATCGTGGCGATCGCGCCGCTGATCCTGATCTACGTCGACAGCACCACCGCCTCGCTGCTGATCTGCGCCTTCATCGTGGCCTTCTTCCCGGTGCTGTCCAACACGCTGATCGGACTGCGCTCGGCCGATCCGAATCTGCGGGACCTGCTGACGCTGTACGGCGCGACCCGCTGGCAGCGGCTGCGCTGGCTGCTGGCGCCATCGGCACTTCCGTACCTGATCGCCGGGTTGAAGATTTCGGGCGGGCTGGCGCTGATCGGGGCGGTGGTGGCCGAATTCGCCGCGGGCGCGGCGGGGCGCGAGACGGGCCTGGCTTCGCGGATCCTGGAAGCGAGCTTTCGCACCGAGATCCCGAAGATGTACGCAGCACTGACGCTGGTCGCATTGACCGGGGTGGCGATCTACCTGGCCTCCAACGCGCTGTCGCGCGCGCTGCTGGGGCGCTGGCACCCGATGCACTTCAACGCGGGTGGGGATTAGCGTAGCCTACCCATCGCCGCGAGTCGGATATCTGCCGAGCTGGCTCGGGCCGTGTTTCGTTGCGCCATGGAGGGCCCTTGCCCGTGCTGCCGGTCGTGCTGGTGGTGGAAGGTGATCGGGAGTTGAGCCGTTTCATCTGCGAGGCGCTGTCGGGCGAATTCGAGGCGGTCCCCGCTTTCGACGGCAGCGACGCCGGCGCCCGCGTGGCCAGTGTGCATCCCGACCTGGTCGTTGCCGATCCGATGATGCGGTCCGGCAGCGGCGAACCCCTGATACGGCAACTGCGCGCCGAGCCCGAGTTCGACCGCACGCCCGTCATCGTTCTGACGACGCTCGCGGACCAGAACGAGCGGGTCCGTCTGCTGCGCGAGGGCGCTCAGGACTTCCTGGTGAAACCCTTTGCGGCCGAGGAGCTGCAGGCCCGGGTCCGTAACCTGGTCGCGCTCAAACGCGGCCAGGACGAACTGATCACGGCCAGGCGCGCCGCCGAAGCGATGAACAAGGAGCTCGAGACCTTCAGTTACACGGTCTCGCACGATCTGCGCGCCCCGCTGCGTGCGATCGGCGGCTTTTCCGAGGCACTGCTGCAGGACCATGGGGACGCGCTGGATGCGCAGGCGCGCGACTACCTGGCGCTGATCGTCAAGTCGGTCGAGCAGATGAGGGAGCTGATCGACGGTCTGTTGCGACTGTCGCGCGTCGACCGCGCCGAGCTCACGCTCGAGCGGATCGACCTGTCGCGCCTGGTCCAGGAGGCGCTCGGGGACCTGCGCTGGGTCCATCCCGAGCGTCGCGTCGATGTTGGCATCGAAGACGGACTCGCCGTCGACGGCGACCTCCGGCTGATCCGGGTGGCGGTGCAGAACCTGCTCGAAAATGCGTGGAAATACACGTGCAACACGACCGATGCGCGCATCGAGATCGGAGCGCAGGGGCGCGGCGCGCAGCGCTCCTTTTTCGTGCGCGACAACGGCGCCGGATTCGACATGAGGCACGCCGGCCGCCTGTTCAAGCCGTTCACGCGGCTGCACCGGGAAGACGAATTTCCGGGCATCGGGATCGGCCTGGCCACCGCCCACCGCATCATCGCGCGCCACGGCGGGCACATATGGGCGCAAGCGGCGCCCGGGCAGGGCGCCACGTTCTGGTTTACGCTGCAAGCCAGAGCCAACGAGCGCGCCGCCTGACGGGTTGTTCAAACAGCTTTGCTCCAGCGTACTGATCGCGGCGGCCGCGTTGGTGCCGACGGCGCCGCGGGCGCAGCCCGATCGGGTCGTGTTCGCCACCAACTGGAAGGCGCAGGCCGCGCACGGCGGCTTCTACCAGGCGCTGGCCGACGGCACCTACGAGCGCTACGGCCTCAGCGTCACGATCCGTCAGGGCGGGCCGCAGGTGAACAACCGGCCCTTGCTGCCGGCCGGCCGCATCGATTTCCTGATGACCGGCAATCTGCTGCACGCATTCGATAACGTGAAAAACGGTTTGCCTACCGTGCAGGTGGCGGCGATTTTCCAGAAGGATCCGCAGGCGCTGATCGCGCACCCGGGTCAGGGCTATGAGCTGTTCGAGCGTCTGAAGGAGGCGCCGGTGGTGCTGGTGGCGAAGGACGCGCAGTTCACCTGGTGGCAGTGGCTGAAGGTGACGCACGGCTTTCGCGACGAGCAGCTGCGGCCCTATAACTTCAACCTCGGCCCGTTCCTGGCCAACCCCCGCGCCGTGCAGCAGGGTTATTCGATCGCCGAGCCGATCTACGTTCGCAACGAGGGCGGCTTCGAGCCCGTAGTGCACCTGCTGGCCGATCACGGCTTCGACACCTATTCGACGCTGATCGAGACGCGGGTCCAGATGGTGCAGGACCATCCGGACTTGGTCCAGCGCTTCGTCGATGCCTCGATACTGGGCTGGACCAGCTACCTGTATGGAGACCGCCGGGCTGCCAACGCGGCCATGCGGCGCGACAATCCTGACATCAGCGAGGCCGAGCTGGAAGCATCGGTCGCCTTGATGCGCTCGCAAGGCATCATCGATTCGTCCGACGCGATCACGCTGGGCATCGGAGCGATGAAGCTGGCGCGGATCGCGCATTTCCTCGGAAGCATGGTGCAGGCAGGCCTGTATTCGGCCGGAGAAATCGATCCGGCGCGGGTTGCCACGCTGCAATTCGTGAACCGCGGCGTCGGGCTGGACTTGAAACGCCGCTCGATGGCGAGGCGATGATGGGGTGCCGGGTGGTTGCTTTCGTGCTGGCCGCGCTCGGCGGCATCGTGTTGTTCGCCGTCGGAGGCGCCTGGCGCATCTGGCCGCTGCAGATTGCCGGTCTGGCACTGGAGATCGCGTGCCTGGCGGCCGGATGGCGCTGGTTCGCGCGGTTGCAAAAACCGCCGCCCATCAAGCCGGCCGAAAACCCGGCCTGGTCGATGCGCGAGCAACCGCCGCCCGACGAGCGCAATGATCCGCCTTCCACCTAACCTACGAACTGCGCGCGGGGCGGCGCTCGGGCGTGCTGCGCGTTGAGGTCTTGGAGGCATTGGCCCGCCGCAACGCCGCCGTGCGGGCTGCCGTCCGCTTGGCCGCGGGCGCGCGCGCCAGTGCCGGCTTGGCAGGCGCCGCCGCCACCGCTCGCGTGACGGCCTGTGGCGCTTGTGCCGCCTGCTCCTTGATCGCCCATAGCTTGAGCAGCTCGGCCTGGGTCGGGATCGATCCGTTGGCGGCGCGCGCCCGGCGCGCCACCACCGACTCGCGCACGATCTTCTCCACCACGTCGAGCGGCAGTCGGTTGAAATCGGAAAACCGTATGAAGCTGCGCGCCGCGTTCACGCCCGCCAGGGCATCCTTGTGCCGCAGCACCACGTCCTGCTCGGCCACGTACAGCGACATGTGCCGGCGCCCCGATTCGAGCGCGAACAGCGGCCCATCCAGCTCGTAAAATGCCAGGCCGTAGCGCATGCTTTCGCGTACGCCGCGCGCCGAGCGGCGGATCATGCTGCAAACGCGCGCCATGGCGACCCGGCGGTCAGGCGGCAAATCCCGCAAGTAGGCGCCTACCGTCGTGGCTGTGGTGATCATGCTGTTAGCTCCGCGCGTCTTCTGCCCCGCAGCCCCTATTTTAGCTGAAGGTGTCCCCCTCGCATTGGTTAGGCCTTATGCCTCTGATTTCTAAAGGCGGCCGGTAAACTGGCGGAGACTCGACCCTTAAGAAACCGAATAATTGTTATATTGGGCCGAATCGCAGCGATTTGACCCGGACGGCTCGATGAGGGAGGTCCGGCCCGTCGGTTTGTCTACGACGGCCCACCGGCTTCCCGGGCGACCGCACCGAAGTTCATCGCGCAACTCGCACTGGATGTCAGGACCCGGCACGTGGTGTTTTCGTTTTTCAAGAAGGACCCGAAGCCCGCGAAGAAAGTCGCGGGGCGCGGTTCACAGTCGCCCGCCCATGCACACGCGGCACGTTCGCCGGCACGGCCCGCCTCGCACGATGCGCGCTCGCTGGCCCGGCCACTGGCCGGACCGGTGAACCGCTCGCTGAACCGCACCTCCACGCCCGCCGCACCGACCTTCGCCACCACCGAGAACGCGATTCCCGACCGCGAACTGGCGCGCAGCCTGGCGATGGCCACGGCGGCCAAGATCGATGCGATCGAATCGGAGATGTCACAGGATTTCCTGCGGCCACGCGGAGCTCCGATCCGCGACAACAACATCGCCGCCAATTCGGTGCTGACGGAGCCCGTCTCGACCGGGCGGCCGGGCGATTCGCAGGACGAGGAGCTGCCCGAGCTGGAGCTTTCGCCGCCGCCCGCTGCGGCCGAGGAGCCCTTCGACCCCGGCGAGGACGCGACCAGCTACGGAATCGAGGCGATCGAACTGGGCACCAGCGATTCGAGCTCGGCGCTGGACGAGACGGCCATTTTGTTCGCCAACGGTCAGGACCAGGCCGCCGAGGCCGTGCTGCGCTCCGCGATCGAGGCCGACCGGCTGGGCGCTGCGGCGGAACGCGGTTGGCTGATGCTGTTCGAATTCCTGCAGCAGCGAGGCGACAAGGCCGGCTTCGAGCGTCTGACGATGCAGTACGCGCTGCGCTTCGAGCACTCGACGCCGGGCTGGAGCGACTACGAACCGGTCGGACCGCGCCTCGAGCCGAAGACGGACAGCCCGGTCGTCAGACTACCCTCCGCCATCGGTTCCAACATCGTGAAGCCGCTGGAGCAGCTCAAGGCGCTGGCGATGACCAATGCGACGCTGACGCTGGACGTCTCGGATGCGCGCACCGTCGATACCGTCGGCGCCGAGCTGCTGCTGCGCGTATTCAACGCGTTCAAGCGCGCCAGCCATGAACTGATCGTGCTGGGCGCCGAACAGCTGGTCAATCCGCTGCGGGCGGCGATCGAGCCGGGCCGGCGCGACGGCAGCGATGCCTGCTGGATGCTGCTGCTCGACGTGCAGCGGCTGTTGAACCGGCAGAACGATTTCGAGGAAACCGGAATCCAGTACTGCATCACGTTCGAAGTGTCGCCGCCGTCGTGGGAGCCGTATTCGGCCAATATCAAGACGCGCGCCACCGTCGGCGCCGCCCCCAGCGTTCTCGATCCGCTGGATTGGCGCGGAGAGATCTCGGGCGACGGCGAGCCGATGTTCGGCCGGATGATGGCCAGCGCGCGCGCCCAGCAGCGGGTCATGGTCGAATGCCGCCACCTGCGCCGGATGGCATTCTCCGCGGCCTCGTCCCTGCTCGGACACGTGATCAGGCTTCAGCGGCTCGGCACCACGGTGGAATTCCGCAACGTCAACCCGCTGGTGGGCGCGCTGCTGCAGTTGCTCGGCGTGTCGGCCGTGGCCGAAGTCCAGCTCCGCCGCAACTGAGCTGACCCGCGCGCACCCTCACCCCCTCCCCTCTCCCGCTACGCGGGCGAGGGGCGACCGATCACCGCAAATCCGAAGTCGTTCCAAGGGCGCGCTGTATCGCCCCTCGCCCGCGCAGCGGGAGGGGAGCTCGGCCGCAACCGGGCTGACGCGCGCGCCCTCACCCCGATCACCGCAAATCCGAAGTCATTCCAAGGGCACGCTGTATCGCCCCTCGCCCGCGCAGCGGGAGAGGGGAGGGGGTGAGGGCGCGCGCGTCATCCCGCGGCGTCATAATCACCCCATGGACGAATTTCACGGCACCACGATCCTTTCGGTTCGCCGCGGAGCCTCGGTTGCGATGGGCGGCGACGGGCAAGTGACGTTCGGCAGCATCGTGCTCAAGCACACCGCGCGCAAGGTGCGGCGCATGTACCAGGAGCGCGTCCTGGCCGGCTTCGCGGGAGCCACCGCGGATGCGTTCACGCTGTTCGAACGATTCGAGGCACGCCTGGACAAGCACCAGGGCAACCTGATGCGCTCGGCCGTCGAGCTCGCCAAGGACTGGCGCACTGACCGGATCCTGCGCCGCCTGGAGGCGATGCTGGCGGTGGCCGACCACGAGTCCTCGCTGATCATCACCGGCACCGGCGACGTGCTCGAGCCCGAGCTGGGCCTGGTCGCGATCGGATCGGGCGGGCCGTATGCACAGGCGGCGGCGCGGGCGCTGCTGGAAAATACGGACCTGAAGCCGGCCGACATCGTGGCCCGCTCCCTTTCGATCGCGGCGGACCTGTGCATCTACACCAACCAGAGCCACACGATCGAGACGCTCGAGTGACACCGCCCGGATGATGACCCCGAAGGAAATCGTTCACGAACTGAACAAGCACATCGTCGGCCAGCAGCGCGCCAAGCGCGCGGTCGCGGTGGCGCTGCGCAACCGCTGGCGCCGCCAGCATGTGGCCGAGCCGCTGCGCAGCGAGATCGCACCCAAGAACATCCTGATGATCGGTCCGACCGGGGTGGGCAAGACCGAGATCGCGCGTCGCCTGGCGCGGCTGGCCGAGGCCCCGTTCATCAAGATCGAGGCCACCAAGTTCACCGAGGTCGGCTACGTGGGGCGCGACGTCGATTCGATCATCCGGGACCTGGCCGACATTGCGGTCAAGCAGACCCGGGAGGCGGAGATGCGCAAAGTGCGCGCGCACGCCGAGGACGCGGCCGAGGAGCGTCTGCTGGATGTCCTGCTGCCGCCGCCGCGCGACCCGCTGGCGCGCGAGTCCGAGCGCGACGTCGATGGCGGCACCCGCCAGAAAATGCGCAAGAAGCTGCGCGAAGGCGAAATCGACGACAAGGAAGTCGAGGTCGAGCTGACGGCACCGTCGGCGCAGCTGGAGGTGCTGGCGCAGCCGGGCATGGAGGAGCTGACCCAGCAGATCCAGTCGATGTTCCAGAACCTTGGCGCGGGACGCCGCCGCACGCGCAAGCTGAAGGTGCGCGAGGCGCTGCGCGCTCTGGTCGACGAGGAAGCAGCCCGCCTGGTCAACGATGACGATCTGAAGCTGAAGGCGATCGCCAACGTCGAGGCCAACGGCATCGTGTTCCTGGACGAGATCGACAAGATCGCCAGCCGCAGCGAGGTGCAGGGGGCCGACGTGTCGCGCCAGGGCGTGCAGCGCGACCTGCTGCCGCTGGTGGAAGGCACGACCGTGAACACCAAGTACGGGATGATCCGCACCGACCACATCCTGTTCATCGCCAGCGGCGCATTCCACCTGTCCAAGCCGTCCGACCTGATGCCCGAATTGCAGGGGCGTTTTCCGATACGGGTCGAGCTCGAATCCCTGTCCGCCGCCGATTTCGAGCGGATCCTGACCGGTACCGACGCCTGCCTGGTGCGCCAGTACGAGGCCCTGCTCGCAACCGAGGGCGTGGCGCTCGAGTTCACCCCCGACGGGGTCTCGAGGCTGGCGCAGATCGCCTTCACGATCAACGAGCGCACCGAGAACATCGGAGCCCGCCGGCTGCACACCGTGATGGAAAAGCTGCTCGAGGAAATCTCCTACGAGGCCGCCAGCCAGGGATCGCAGCACGCCGTGATCGACTCGGCCTACGTGGACCAGCGGCTTGCGGAGCTGGCGACCAATGAGGACCTGGCTCGCTACGTGCTGTGACCCGCCCGCACGATGGCCAAGGGACTGAAGACCCGGCAAAAGCTGGTGTTCCGCACCGACGCGCTGCGGCCGCGCAACCCGGTCGCGGTGGCCGCGCGCAAGCGTCCGGCCGGCCCGCACGCGGTCACCCCCGGCGGGCGGCGCCAGGCCGCCATGCGCAGATTGAAGCGATTGCTGGGCGAGAGCTGAAGCTCGCCCCTTCACGCCCGATGCTAGACTCGCCGTAGTTTCCCGCTGCCGATCGCATACCCGCGAACGCATCTTCCTGCCGCGACCTATGGACCGGGCGCAGATCCCGACCGAACTGAAGGCCGAGATCCTTTCCGAGGCGCTTCCGTACATCCGCCGCTTCCATGGCCGCACCATCGTCGTCAAGTACGGTGGCAGCGCGATGACGCAGCAGCCCCTGAAGGAAAGCTTTGCGCACGACGTCGTGCTGCTGAAACTGGTCGGGATGAAGCCGGTCGTCGTGCACGGCGGCGGGCCGCAGATCGACGAGGCGCTGGAGCGCGTCGGCAAGAAGTCGCAATTCGTTCAGGGCATGCGGGTGACCGACGCCGAGACGATGGAAATCGTCGAGTGGGTGCTGGCCGGCCAGGTGCAGCAGGAGCTCGTGATGCTGATCAATCACTTCGGCGGCCAGGCGGTCGGCCTGACCGGCAAGGATGGCGGCCTGATGCGCGCCCGCCGGATGCGGCTGCCCGACCGCGACGATCCGGGCCGCACGCACGACCTGGGACAGGTCGGCGAAATCGTGGCGATCGACCCGTCGCTGGTGCGCGCGCTGCAGGACGGAGCGTTCATCCCGGTCATATCCCCGATCGGATTCGGCGACGACGGCCTGTCGTACAACATCAACGCGGACCTGGTGGCCGGCAAGATCGCCGAGATCCTGACCGCGGAAAAGCTGGTGCTGCTGACCAACACGCCCGGCGTGCTGGACCGCGAAGGCCGGCTGATCACGGGCCTGACCGCAGCCCGCGTGCAGGAGTTGTTCGCCGACGGCACCATTTCGGGCGGCATGCTGCCGAAGATCTCCTCGGCGCTGGAGGCCGCGCACAGCGGCGTGAATTCGGTGCACATCATCGACGGGCGCGTCGATCACTGCCTGCTGCTGGAAATCCTGACCGATCGAGGCGTCGGCACCATGATCCGATCGCATTAGCCGGCCAGAGCTCCAGCTTCGAGACCATCGGAGCGGGTGACAGAAAAACCGGGAGGATCGGCTGCGAGGGGGTTCGGCGCCCTTTAGCGCGCACCGCGGCGCCGTTGAAGCCTCAGCCTCAAGACGATCGGAGCTGGTCGCGGAAAAACGGGAGGATCGGCTGCGAGGGGGCTGGGTGGCCCCCTCGCGCTCCCCCAGCCAATGAAAACGGGGAATACAGGGGAAGCTTGCTGTGAAACCGTTGAACGGCCGGCGCGCAAGCCGGGTGTGGTTCCTGGACCTGGACGACACGCTGCACGAGGCCTCGGACGCGATCTTTGCGGCGATCGACCGGCGGATGACCGATTTCGTCCAGCAGCATCTGGAACTGAGCCGGGAGCGGGCCGACCAGCTCCGAGGCGAATACTGGCGGCGGTACGGCGCCACCCTGCTCGGCCTGGTGCGCCATCATGGCGTCGATCCGCACCGCTTCCTGCGCGAAACGCACGACTTCCGGGTCGACAAACTGGTGCGGATCGAGCGCGGAGTGGCGCACATGGTGGCGCGGCTGCCGGGGCGCAAGGTGCTGCTGACCAATGCGCCCGGCGCCTACGCCGGTCAGGTGCTGCGTCGGCTCGGGCTGCACCGCCATATCCGCGAGCGTTACTCGATCGAGCGGCTGCGCCTGCACGGGCAGTTCCGGCCCAAGCCATCGGTTTCGATGCTGCGGGTCGTGCTGGCACGCGAAAAACTGGCGGGCCGCGTCAATGCACGTCGCGCGGTGCTGGTCGACGACAGCCTGGCCAATCTGAAGTCGGGCCGCGCGGCCGGCTTTACGACGGTGCTGCGGATCACTCCGCACGCGCGGCGTCCGTTGGCCGGCGCCGCGTATGTCGATGCCCGGGTGCGCACCGTGCGCCAGCTGTTCCGTCGTCTGGGCTAAGCTCGCCCGCTTCGAACCCACAAGCGCTGGGAGAGTCCCATGGCCGACCCAAACCCTGGATGGCTGCGCCGGACCGTCGGAGGCTTCCTGCGGGCAGTCGACGCGGCCCGGCGACTGGTGGTGAACGTGCTGTTCCTGCTGATCATCCTCGTGCTGGGCTTTGCGCTGTTCAGCGGTACCCATTTGCGCCTGTCGGACAACACCACCCTGGTGATGGGTCTGAAGGGCGATCTGGTCGAGCAGTTCAGCGGCAGCGCCCGCGAGGCCGCGGTGACCCAGGTGCTGGGCGGCGTCGAACGCGAGACCCAGCTGCGCGACGTGGTCGCGGTGCTGGACACCGCGTCGCGTGATCCGAAGATCGCCCGCGTGGTGCTGATCCTGGACGACCTGGGCAACGCCGGCATGGCCAAGCTCAACGAGGTCGTGGCCGCGCTGGACCGGTTCCGGGCGTCCGGCAAGCAGGTGCTGGCGTGGGGCTCACAAATGAGCCAGGGCCAGTACTACCTGGCCGCGCACGCCGACCAGGTCTACCTGCACCCGAGCGGGGCGATCCTGCTGACGGGGCTGGGTGGCTATCGCAATTATTACCGCGACGCGCTGGACCGGCTGGGCGTCACCGTAAACGTGTTCCGGGTCGGCAAGTACAAGAGCTTCGTCGAGCCGTTCGTGAACAACGCGCCTTCGCGCGAGGCGATCGAGGCCGATTCGTTCTGGTTGAACGACGCCTGGGCCTCGTACACCCGGCAGGTCGAGCAGGCGCGCAAGCTGGCGCCGGGCGCGATTGGCCACATGATCGACGAGCTGCCGGTGCGCCTGGCCGCCGCCGGAGGCGATCTGGCCAAGCTCGCCCTGTCGGAGAAGCTGGTGGATGCGCTGATGACGCGCGACGAGCTGCGCGCGCTGCTGATCAAGCGCGGCGCGGAGGATCCGGAGCACAGGACCTTCCGCCAGGTTTCGTATCAGGAGTATCGCAACGCGCTGCCGGACTTGGGCGACCGCACCTCCCAGGTCGGCGTGGTGGTCGCCCAGGGCGACATCATCGACGGCGAAGGACCGCAGGGAGTCATCGGCGGGCGCTCGACCGCCGAGCTGATCCGGCACGCGCGGGACGATGACACGATCAAGGCGGTGGTACTGCGGGTCGACTCGCCGGGCGGAAGTGCCTTCGGCGCCGAGTTGATCCGCCGCGAGCTGGAGGTCACCCGCAAGGCCGGCAAGCCGGTGGTGGTCTCGATGAGCGACGTGGCCGCCTCGGGCGGGTATTGGGTGTCGACTTCGGCCGACGAAGTGCTGGCGGACCCGGCCACGATCACCGGGTCGATCGGGGTATTCGGGATGGTGCCGACCTTCGACAAGACGCTGGACAAGGTCGGGGTGCATACCGGCGGAGTCACGACCACCTGGCTGGCCGGTGGGCCGGATCTGCGCCGCCCGCTGGATCCGCGTTTCGGACAGGTCATCCAGACCAGCGTCGGTCACACTTACCAGGAGTTTCTGGCGCGGGCGGCAGCCAGCCGGCACACATCGGCCGAGCAGATCGAGGAGGTCGCGCAGGGCCGCGTCTGGACCGGCCGCCAGGCGCGCGAGCGGCACCTGGTGGACGGCTTCGGTGGGCTGACCGCCGCGATCCATGACGCGGCGCAGCAGGCGAAATTGGGAACGGGCTTTCGGACCGCCTACATCGAACTGGAACCGAGGGGTCTGAATCGCCTGCTGGACATTCTGGCCGATCGAGCCGCGCGGGCGGTGCTTCGGCTGGCGGGGCCGATGCCGGCCAGGTTGCTGCCGGGCATCGAGGCGCCGTTGCGGGTCGGCGACGACATCGACCGGCTGCTGTCAGGGGGCGTAACTCCCACCCGGGTGCTGGCGCACTGCTTGTGCCGGGCTCCCTGAGGAGCGCCCCGGTGCAGCCACGGACGCACCATCTTGGGTCGCGCGCCGCAATATCGAGCACAAGTAAGTAATTCCCCACGTCGGATGGGATTCCGGTAGATTTTGGCCCTCCGCAAGCCGACCGCCGATGGAAATCCCGACTCAAACGACCGACAGCGCCGAGTCCGGCAGGACGCGCCGCAAACCCGGCACGCGGCGCCTTCAGATCCTTCAGACACTGGCGTCGATGCTCGAGGATCCGCGCGGCGAGAAGGTGACAACGGCGGCGCTGGCGGCCAGGCTCGATGTGTCGGAGGCCGCCTTGTACCGGCACTTCGCGAGCAAGGCTCAGATGTTCGAAGGGCTGATTGAGTTCATCGAGACCACGATTTTTGGCCTGATCAACGACATTTCGACCAAGGAACAGTCCGGCTTGCGGCAGGCCCGACGCATCGTGCAGATGCTGCTGGAGTTCGCGCAGACCAATCGGGGCCTGACGCGCGTGCTGATCGGTGACGCCCTGGTGAACGAAAACGACCGGCTGCAGGACCGGATGAACCAGTTGCTGGAGCGGATCGAGGCGTCGCTGCGCCAGAGCCTGCGCGTGGCCGTTTCGCAAGGTGAATTGCCGGCTGACCTGGATACGGGCGCCCGGGCCGCGCTGGCGGTGGCCTACGTGCTGGGGCGCTGGCACCGGTTCGCCAAGGGCGGCTTTCGCAAGCAGCCCACTGAGGGTCTGGAAGTCCAGCTGACGACGATGGTGGGGCCCGCCGCCTGATTGGCGCGCCCGCGGGTCGGGTTCAGCCCGCCCCGCAGACCGCGCAGTTCGGGTCGCGACGGATCGCCAGCGACCGCCATTGCATCTGGAGCGCGTCGATGATCATCAGCCGGCCGTGCAGCGTGGCCCCGCTGCCGCACACCAGCTTCAAGGCCTCCGCCGCCTGCAGGCAGCCGATGGTGCCGGTGAGCGGCGCGAATACCCCCATGATGGCGCAAGCCTCGTCCTCGGCCTCGGCGGATTCCGGAAACAGGCAGGCATAACACGGGGCGTCGTCCAGGCGCCGGTCGAAAGTGGCCAGCTGGCCGTCGAAGCGCACTGCGGCCCCGGACACCAGCGGGCGGCGATGGCGGACGCAAGCGCGGTTCAGCGCGTGGCGCGTGGCGAAATTGTCGCTGCAGTCCAGCGCGACGTCGCACTCGGCCACCAGCTGATCGAACTCCTGCGGCCCGGCCCGGCACGCGACTTCGACCACCTGAACTTGCGGATTGAGCGCCTGCAGCGCACTGCGGGCCGAGGTCGTCTTCAGTTGCCCGATGCGCTCGGTGGTGTGCAGCACCTGTCGTTGCAGGTTGGTCAGATCGACGCGATCCGAATCGACCAGCGTCAGCCGTCCAACCCCGGCACTGGCCAGGTAAAGCGCTGCTGGCGACCCCAGGCCGCCGGCGCCGATCAGCAGGATGCGCGCGCCGCTGATCCGCTGCTGGCCTTCGATGCCGATCTCATCGAGCAGGATGTGGCGCGAGTAGCGCTGAAGTTCGCGATCGTCCATCAAGATCCCGTGGAACCCGCCCAGAGTCGCCGCAACCGGCGGTTGCCTTACAGGCGATCCAACTGGTGCAGTATGCGCGCCAGATCGCGCGGCTTCATGTGGCCGATGGCCGGTGGCACCCGGTGCTTGAACTTCTTGAAGTAGTAGCGGATCGCATCGACCGACAGTCCCAGCCAGGCGGCGATCTGCTCGTCGGCCGATCCCTTCAGCCCGGCCCGCAGCACGTCGGCTTCGCGCGGAGAAAATCGCATCGTCATCAATTCCGCGATGAAGGGCCGGTGGCGCAACTCCAGCGTGACGGCCAGCCGTTGCGCGGCGTAGAACAGAGCGAGCACCTCCGCCTCCGCCGGCCCGCTTTCCATGAAGACGAACAGGGTGCCGCGGGTCAGACGGCCGCGCGCCGGCACGACTGCCAGATCGCGCGCGCCGCCGGCGCCGTTGCGTTGCAGCCACGCCACGTAGGTGTCGGCGTGTCGCACCTGCGACCGCACCCAGGCCGCGTGCTCGTCGACTCGCGCCACCAGCGGGCGCCATTCCTGGCGCGCCCGCAGGGCGAGCGGATCGCGCTCGCCGATCAGGGCCGAATACAGGCCCTGCAGGTCGCGATTCATCGTGCCGTGCATCTGCAAGGGCGCTGACGCCAGGCCGTTGCCGCCGCAGTCGGCGATCACGCACAGGCAGTGCGACGCCGGAACGATCTGCTGCAGCCGGGTCCCCAGCTCGGCATCGAGACGCACGTCCGCCACGGTTCGCAGCGGCGCCAGCAGCTCGTCGATGCGGGCGTGGGCGGCCTGCGTCGCGAGCGGATCGAAGCTTGGCGCGGTGGTATCCATGCCGCCATCCTAGGGTGATCGCGGCACGCCGCCATGGGGCGTATTCGCGCTTGCGCGGCGGGCCTTTTCCATGGCGGATCAGCGGCAGGGCCGACCATCCGGTGGCGCGCGACTACCGGCGCAGGCGGTGCGCGCGGCCGCCACGATGGCCACAATCGGCCGCTGCAATGACCGATCCAACCATCCCGCCAACGTCGGCACGCCGACGGCACCCCCGCATCACGCTGCAGGGGATGGTGCGCACGACACTGCGCATCGCGCTCGTTGCGTGCACCGCGGCGTCCCTGTGGCGGCCGGCCCCGGCAGCGGCCGATCCGCCGTTCAGTCCGTTGCAGCTGGCGGGCCGGATCAGCCCGGACCCTGCCTGTACGCGGGTGCAGTTTCTGGGGCCGTGCTGGTGCGGGATGGTTCCCTGTGGTTACCGCCTCTGGATGTACGTGCCGGTCGCGTTCGTCGAGACGGTGCGCGCTCCCGGCGATTCGCTGCTGGCGCTGCCGCTGCCCGGCTCGTCAGCGACCGCAGCCGCCGGCACGGTGAGCTCGACGCACTCCAGCCTGGACAACACGGCCGAGGTGCACGTCTGGCAGCTGAGCGATACGGCCTGGATGCTGTCGGGGCAGCCCCCGTGCCTTCAATGCCGGCCGTCCGATGCACGCGCGCCGGCGCCGCCCACTTCGGCGGCGGCCGACGCGGCATGCGACCCCGCGTCGGCGGCCGTTGCCGCGATCATCGCGAACGGTGCGTCGAGCGTCGGCTCCGTCGTGCCGGCGCTCGCCTACGCGTCCGAGACCGATGAGGTCAACTGGCGCACGGGCTGCCGCGACCTGCTCGCAATCGATTCGTGGCTCGACGCCGAGCCGGTCACGCTGGGCGGCTGGGGCACGCTGTATCCGCGCCAGATGCGCGATCTGGGCACGCCGCCGGTCGTGTACTCGGCCAAGACCGCCTTTCGCGCGCTCAGCATCGCGCGCGACCAGCTCGGCACCTTGCCGTACCCGGTCGATCGACTCGGCCGGATGCAGCAGGCGTATCCGGCCGTAAGCACCTGCTTCGACATCGGCGAGCAGCCGCTGCCGCAGGCGCCCGGCTCAGCGCGACCCGTGCAGACCAGCGCCGACGGCCGCTACGGATGGTTCTACTGGCGGCCGACCACCTGCTGCGTCGATTCGAATTCCCTGTCCCAATGCGCCGGCAGCGCCCGGCCCTGATGCGCTAGGGGCACCAGCTGTTCGCCGGCACGCCCGTGCACGCATTTTCCATCCCCTCGTCACGCGGGTTCGGAAGCAACTTCACCAGTGTCTGCCGCGGGTACGAGTTGGGCGGCAGGGGTCCGCACAGCGCAACGGAGGAGGCGCACCCCAGCTGCAAGGTCAAATCGAATTCCTGCTGAGTATTCGGACTCCACGGCCGCCCGCAGGCACTCGGAAGGTTGCTGGGAGAGGCGGTCGGGTTGCCGCCTTTCAGATCGACGTTGCCGCTAAAGCAGTTGTCCAGGTGAAACGGCAGCGCGGCATTGCCCAGGTCGCCGTTGGTCTCGTTGCCGAAAGAGCCGTTCCCCCACATCACGTTGCCCACGACCCGGTTGCCGAACGAGCGGAAGTAGCAGGGGATCGGAAGGGCCCCGGCGTAGAGCTGGTCGTACGGCGACGCCGGGGTAAAGGCGGCCTGGCCTCCCACGCATGGGCCGGTTCCGACCGGCGCGGAATAGTCCGCGTAGTCGTTCAACACGACTCCCCAGCTCCCATTGTTGGTGACCACGTTGTACTGCACGGTGTTGTTGCGACCGCCGGTCAGATTGATACCGCTGCCGACGACGGACGTCGCGGCCAAACCGGAGGCCGGCGTGTTCGGATTGTTGTTGTCGTGAACGAAGTTGAACTGGATCAAGGTGCAGGATTGGTCCCGATCGTTCGGGCAGGCGCCGTTCTGCGGCGACGGCAGGTCAAAAATGGCCAACGAACTGGGCACGATGCCCGATTGATTGTGGTCCCACTCGGAGTTCTCCAGCACCAGGTGGCCGCCGCTGTTGGATCCTGAAAAACCCTGCGCGCTGTTCTGGGCGTGCACATGGTTCAGCACCGCGTTGCAGTCCGGGCAGGCGCCTATGTAAAAGGACGAGTCGGACATGTTGCTGGCGTAGGAATACTCGATCACGCCGGGGCCGCGAGAGTTGCTGA
>DASZFP010000129.1:0-26067 GCA_035939615.1 Burkholderiaceae bacterium
TTCCGCAAGCGCCAGAAAGAGCGCGCCGACGCCGAGAAAAAACTGGCCGAGCGGGACACGGAGACGGCGCAGAAAGCCCAGGACTGCGAGCGGGCGCGCGGCTACATGAAATCGCTCGATGAGGGCATCCGGCTGGTGCGCACCAATCCCGACGGCAGCCGCGAATTGATGGACGAGGACCAGCGCGCCGCCGAAGCGCAACGTACCCGCGCGATCATCGACAGCCGCTGCAACTAGAGCGGCCCCTGGCAAGCGCTTCGCCGAGAATCGGCGCTCGCCTCAACCGGACGAACCGGCACGCCGGCGGCGCGCTTCCTTCGGGTCCAGCACGAGCGGCCGGTAGATCTCGATCCGATCGCCGTCGTTGACCGCGTCGCACAGGCTGCACCGGCGGCCGAGGATGCCCACGTCCAGCGGCGCACCGTCCAGCTCCGGCAACGCGCTCAGGATCCCGCTGGCCCGGATCGCCGCCTCGACCGTGGCGCCGCGCGGGACCCGGACCCGGAACCGCTGGGCCTCGCGCGGCAGGGCGTAGACGATTTCGACATCGAGCAACGCAGCGCCCGCCTCAGCCATACAGCGCCTCGGCCCGGCGCGCGAAGGCGTCGATCAGCGAACCGGCGATCGATTCGAACACCGGGGCGATCAGCCGGCCGAGCAGACCGGCCGCGAACTCGTACTGCAGCTGCAGACGCACCTTGCACGCCTGCTCGGGCAGCTCCAGGAAAAGCCACTGCCCCGTCAGGCTGCGGAACGGTCCGTCCACCAGCGTCAAACGGATCTCGGTCGGCCGGTACGATACGTTGCGCGTGGTGAAGCGGCTGCGCACGCCCATGTAGGCGATCTGGATGGTCGCCTCGACGCTGCCGTCGGGCGCAGTGCGTGCGTGCGCGGCCGGACACCACGGCAGGAATTCCGGATAGTCGTCGACCTGCTCGACCAGGCGAAACATCCGCTCCGCACTGTAAGGAACCAGCACCGATCGTTCGATTCGATGCATATCAGGCGATCGTTACACTGGAATTGTAAGACGCACACCACATCGAAACATGCCGATCGTCCAGAACCGCAAAGCCGTCCACGACTACTCGATCGAGGAGCGCTTCGAAGCCGGGCTCGCGTTGCAGGGCTGGGAGGTCAAGAGCGTCCGCGCGGGCCGAAGCCAGCTCAACGAAGCTTACGTGATCATCAAGGACAGTGAGCTGTACCTGCTCAACGCGCACGTGGGCGCCCTGCCGACCGCCTCGACCCACGAGCGGGCCGACCCGACCCGGACCCGCAAGCTGCTGATGCACGCGGCCGAGATCCGCCGGCTGATCGGAAAAGTCGAGCGGGCCGGCTACACGCTGGTTCCGCTGGACCTTCACTTCGTGCGCGGCCGCGTCAAGCTCGCACTGGGCCTGGCCAAGGGCAAACGCCAGTTCGAAAAGCGCGACGCCGACCAGAAACGGGACTGGAAGCGCGAGCAAAGCCGCCTGCTTAAGCAAAGCACCCGCTAAGAATCCTCCGGCAAGGCCCCCTGCTCCACCCCGGGGCCGGGGAAATGGTGCGGGGCGGGTGCGATCCGCAGCTTGCGGGTACCGCGCCCACGGGGTGAGCGAAGCCGTCCCGCCATGGTGCCGTCACGCGGCGCGAGTAGGTTGCGCTCTCTTTCACAAGAAGGGGAGAAGCAGGGATGAAGCAGGGAATGATCCTGATGAAGATGGCGATTGCGGGTGCGATCGCCGGACTCGGATTGTGTGCGCTGGCCGAAGATGGCGAGCGTGACGTCAAGCACGTGCTGGTGATCAGCGTCGATGGCATGCACGCGGTCGACGCCGAGCGGTTCATCGCGACGCATCCGGATTCGGCGCTGGCCGAGATCGCGTCGCACGCGGTTCGTTACACCGCCGCAGCGACCTCCAGGCCGTCCGATTCGTTTCCAGGCGTGCTGTCGATCGTGACCGGTGGTTCGTCGGCGTCGGCCGACGTCTTCTACGACGTGAGCTGGAGCCGCACGCAGTGGCCGCCCGGACCGGCCGGTTGTACGGGCACGCCGGGCCAGCAGACCACGTACGACGAGACGATCGATCTGCTCACGGTCGTCAACGGCTTTGCCATCGATCAGAACCGGATCGATCCGACGCTGCTGCCGTGGGGCATGAAGAACGGCGCCTGCCAGCACATCTACCCGCACGACTTCGTCAAGGTCAACACGATGTTCGACGTTGTCAAACAGGCCGGCGGTCGCACTGCCTGGGCCGACAAGCACGCCGCCTATGACCTGGTGACCGGCCCCATGGGCACGGCTGTCGACGACCTTTACACGCCGGAAGTCACCAATCCGGAGACGCTCAACGATGCCTCCGGTAACCCGATCCCCGGGCCGTACGATGGCGACTACGGCATCGTCGGCGGGGTTGCGACGCCCGACGCCACAGTCAGCGTGAATTGCACGCTGGACAACGACCGTAGAAAGTTCAAGGCGCTGATTGCCGAGATCAACGGCTACGACCACACCGGCACAGGCCCGCAGGTCGGCACTCCGACCGTCTTCGGAACGGATCTGCAGGCGATCAGCGTCGGGCAGAAGGTCTCTCACAACAACACCAACGGCAGCTGCCACGCCCCGGACCCGGCAGGCCTGGACGGCAAGCCGGGCGGGTACCTGGACGGCTCGGGCAACCCCACACCGGTGCTCGAGCACGCGCTGGAGCAGACTGACCTGCAGCTCGTGATGGTCGTGGCGGCGCTGAAGGCGCGCCACCTTTACGACTCGACGCTGGTCATCATTTCGGCCAAGCACGGGCAGACACCGATCGACCCGCTGCAGACCAAAAAGATCGGTCACCTGCAGGCGCTGGTCGGCACGTACGCCCCGAACGACCCGGTGGCGCAGGCGATCGTGAACGCAGGCGAGAACGAGGACGACATCGCGCTGATCTGGCTGCAGGATCAGTCGGTGGCGGCCGCCGCGGCCCAGTGGCTGCGCGACAACAACGCGGCAGCGGGGCTGCACATCCAGCAGGTACTCTCGGGCGATCTGCTGAAGCTGCGGTTCCGCGACCCGGCCACCGACGACCAGACGCCGGACATCATCGTGGTGCCCGAGCTGGGCGTCATCTACACCGGCTCGACCGCGAAGAACGCCGAGCACGGTGGCTTCAGCAACGACGACACCAACGTGGCACTGATCGTCTCGCAGCCCGGCATGCAACAAAAAGTGATCAAGGGCGCCGTGCTGACCACGCAGATCGCGCCGACCGTGCTGAAGGCGCTCGGTTTGAATCCGGCTGAGTTGAAGGCGGTTCAGATCGAGCACACGGAAGTGCTGCCGGGACTTGGACTGTAGCTCGCGACCCTCTTCCGGCCTCCGGCCGGAAGAGGCAGGAGGAAGAGAACGAGGGGGCTGGGCTGGCCCCCTCGTGCTCCCCCAGCCAATGTGAACGGCTGATCGCGAGCGGCGCCAGCAGTTCCTCCCCTCTACCGCGGCTCCGCCAGCTTGCGCCAGGTCTCGACCACCGAGTCTGGGTTCAGCGAAATCGACTCGATGCCCTGCTCGACCAGCCAGCGCGCGAAGTCGACGTGGTCCGACGGGCCTTGCCCGCAGATTCCGACATACTTGCCCTGGCGCCGGCACGCGGCAATGGCGCGCGACAGCATCGCCTTGACGGCCGGATCGCGCTCGTCGAACCCGGCCGCCACCAACCCGGAGTCGCGGTCGATTCCCAGCGTCAACTGGGTCAGGTCGTTGGAGCCGATCGAAAATCCGTCGAAGTATTCGAGAAACTCGTCGGCCAGCACCGCGTTGGACGGAATCTCGCACATCATGATCACGCGCAGTGCGCCGTTGCCGTCGGCCCCGGCGCCGCTGCCGCGGCGCAGTCCGTGCTTCTGGAGCAGCTCGATGACGCGGCGCGCCTCGTCGAGCGTGCGGACAAATGGAACCATGATCTCGACGTTCGTCAGTCCCATCGTCCCGCGCACGCGCTTCAGGGCATTGCATTCGAGCTCGAAGCAGTCGGCAAAGTCCGGCGCGATGAAGCGCGCCGCCCCGCGAAACCCCAGCATCGGGTTTTCCTCCTCGGGCTCGTAGCGGGATCCGCCGATCAGCTTGCGGTACTCGTTGCTTTTGAAATCCGACAGTCGAACGATCACCGGCTTGGGCCAGAAGGCCGCCGCGATGGTTGCGATCCCTTCGGCCAGCCGGAGCTCGAAGAACTGGCGCGGGCTCGAGTAGCCGTGCGCCAGGCTCTCGACCGCCCGTTTGAGCGCCTCGTCCAGATGCGGGTACTCCAGGATCGCTTTCGGGTGCACCCCGATATGGTTGTTGATGATGAACTCCAGGCGCGCCAGGCCCACGCCGGCATTCGGAATGGCCTGGAACTCGAAGGCGAGCTGCGGGTTGCCCACGTTCATCGTCAGCTTGACCGGAAGCGGCGGCAGCGCACCGCTGTCGACGGTTTCGACCTGCACCTCGAGCCGACCTTCGTACACGTTGCCGGTATCGCCTTCGGCGCAGGAGACGGTGACTTCGGCCCCGTCCGGCAGCGCCGAGGTCGCGTTGCCGCAGCCGACCACCGCCGGGATGCCGAGCTCGCGCGCGATGATGGCGGCATGGCAGGTCCTGCCGCCGCGGTTGGTGACGATCGCGGCCGCGCGTTTCATGACTGGCTCCCAATTCGGATCGGTCATGTCGGTGACCAGTACATCGCCGGGGCGTATCCGCTCCATTTGGCTGGTGCTGGCGACCAGCCGGGCCGGCCCGATCCCGACCTTCTGGCCGATCGCGCGCCCGCTCACCAGCACGCGCGAGGTCTGTTGCAGGCGGTAGCGCAACTGCGCCTCGTTCGGGCCGCGCGACTTGACCGTCTCCGGGCGCGCCTGCAGCACATACAGGGCGCCGTCCACGCCGTCCTTGCCCCATTCGATATCCATCGGGCGCCCGTAGTGCTGCTCGATGCGCACCGCGATCCGCGCCAGATCGATCACGTCCCGGTCCGACAGCGAGAACTGGTGCCGCTGCGCGTCGGCGACGTCGACCTGCCGAACCCAGCGGCCGCCGGCCGGCCGCGGATCGAACTCGAGCTTGACCAGCTTGGAGCCCAGGCTGCGCCGCACGATGGGAAAGTGTCCGGCTGCCAGCATCGGTTTGTGAACGTAGAACTCGTCCGGATTGACCGCTCCCTGCACGACGGTCTCTCCCAGCCCGAAGCTGGACGTGATGAACACCACGTCGCGAAAGCCCGATTCGGTGTCGATCGTGAACATGACGCCGGCGGCCCCGAGGTCGCTGCGCACCATTTTCTGTATGCCCGCCGATAACGCGACCTCGGAACGCGCGTAGCCGTGATGCGCCCGGTAAGCGATGGCCCGGTCGTTGTACAGCGAGGCGAACACCCTGCGCACACTGGCCAGCACGGCGTGGATTCCGGTCACATTGAGAAAGGTCTCCTGCTGGCCGGCGAACGATGCCTCGGGCAGATCTTCAGCGGTCGCGCTGGAGCGAACCGCAACCGATATTTCACTCGAAGAATGTCCTATAAGTAATTGATAATGCTCTATTACATCAGATTCAAATCCCGGTGGAAACGAGCCGCCCTCCATCCAGCCGCGGATCTCGCGCCCCGCCGCCTCCAGCGCGGCCACATCCTCCACGTCCAGCCGCTGCAGGCGCTGGGCAATCCGTTCGGTCAAGCCATTGAAACGCAGGAACTCTCGGAATGCCTCGGACGTGGTCGCAAATCCGTCCGGTACGCGAATGCCACTGCCGCTGAGCTCGCTGAGCATCTCGCCCAGCGACGCGTTCTTGCCCCCCACCTTGTGCACATCGCCGATTCGCAACTGGTTGAACGGGATCGCGTACGGCCCGATGCTCATGAGTTCTCCTAGAATGGATCGATTTTACGGCCATGGTCGTGGCCCGATGGTGAAGGCGGCAGCGTGAGCGAGCACGACACCACAGGCGAGGCGCCCGCACCGCTCGCAGCGGCCGCGTCGCTGGAGCGCGACGTCTTCTTCGTGTCGGACGGCACCGGGATCACCGCCGAAACCCTCGGGCAGAGCGTGCTGGCGCAATTCGACCGCCTGCGCGTGCGGGTACACCGCATCTCGTTCGTCGACCATCCGGACAAGGCGCGCGAGGCGGTGGCGCGCATCAACGACATCGCGCTGCGGCACGCGACGCGTCCGATCGTTTTTTCGACGCTGGTCGATTCGAATATCAACGCGATTCTGCGCACGGCCGCCGCTTTGATCCTGGATGCGTTCGAGACCTTCCTGGTGCCGCTCGAGCACGAGCTGGGGTTGAAGTCGACTCACACGATCGGCCGTTTTCACACGATGTCGGATCCGGAAAAGTACAAGAACCGGATCGAGGCCATCAACTTCGCCCTGGCCCACGACGATGGGCAGCTCGCCACCGGCCTGACTCAGGCCGAGGTGATCCTGGTCGGGGTGTCACGCAGCGGCAAAACGCCGACCACGCTGTACCTGGCGATGCACTATGGAGTCAAAGCGGCCAACTACCCGCTGATTCCGGAAGACTTCGAGCGGGGCGAGCTGCCCGGTGCGCTGCCCGCACACCGCGATCGCCTGTTCGGACTGACGATCGCCCCCGAGCGGCTGGCCGAGGTGCGACGCGAGCGCCGCCCGAACAGCCGCTACGCGTCGCTGGAAAACTGCCGGTACGAAGTCTCCCAGGCCGAGCGCCTGATGCGCCGCGAGGGGATCCGCTGGCTGTCGTCGACCACCAAATCGATCGAGGAGATCGCGGCCACGATCCTGCAGGAGCTGTTGCCCGACCGGCGCAACCACGGCGGTGACTTGCCCCGTCGCTAGGCGGCCGCGCCTCACAAGCCCTCGGCGACTCGCCGGCGCCGCTCGAACAGGCACACCGCGGCGGCCGCGGCCACGTTCAACGACTCGATGTCGCGCGCGAGCGGTATCTGGACACGCAGCGCGCATTGCGCCAGCACGGCCTTTGATACGCCCGCGCCCTCCGACCCGAAAGCCCAGCCGATCGGGCGCTGCGGAATCGGGCACGTCCACAGCGAAGGCGCCTCGTGCGCCACCGCGGCGATCCAGGTTCCATCGAGCGCTGCGGCCAGCAGCTCGGCGCCCACCGCTTCGGAGATCTTCAGTCGGAAGTGAGCCCCCATCGCGGCGCGCACGCAGCGTGGCGACCACACCGCGGCGGTGCCTGGCCCGCACAGCACGTGCCCCACCCCGGCAGCCGCCGCCGATCGGAGCACGGCCCCGACATTGGTCGGGTCCTGGATCGCATCCAGGTAAACCAGATCCTGGCGCTGCGCCACCGGAACCGGGGCGGCATCGACCGCAATCACCAGCGTCAGGCCCACACCGTGCTCCACCGGCGCGATGCGGTCGTACAGCGGGGCGGCCACCAGGAAGCGCTCGGTCTGCGCTGGCAGCGCCTCGAGTGCGGCCTCCAGGGCTGGCCCGCCTGCGCCGCGGCGCAGCAGCGCGGCGATGACCGGCCAGTGCGACTGGCCGATCGCCTGCGCCAGGTGCAGTCCCTCGGCCAGTGTCTGCTGCAACTGGCGAGTCGCGCGAGGCGTGGACGCCAGCCGAAGCCAGCGCCGGATCAGCGGATTGGAATCCGACGCCAGAGTCTTCAATCGAACCCGGCCTCATCGTCGGGCCACAGCGCAAGGGTCGACAGCAGCGCCCGCACGGGAGCGAACGAGCGGCGGTGCAAAGCGCACGGCCCCAGCTTTTTGAGCCGGGCCAGATGCTGCGGAGTGGCGTAGCCGAAATGCCGGGCGAAGCCGTAGTCCGGATAGTGCTCGTGCAGCGCGCTCATCAGCGCGTCGCGATGGGTCTTGGCCAGGATCGAGGCGGCCGAGATGGCCGGCTCGATCGCATCGCCCCCCACGATGGCGCGAGCCGCGATCGCGATCCGCGGCAGCTGGTTGCCGTCGACCAGCACCAGGTCGGCGGCCGGCTGCAGCGCTTCGATCGCGCGCCGCATCGCCAGCAGAGTCGCCTGCAGGATGTTCAGCGCATCGATCTCGGCGACGCTGGCCTCGCCCAGGGCGAACGCCAGAGCGTCGGTCCGGATCAGGTCGGCCAGCTCGCGGCGCCGGGCCGCCGTCAGCTGCTTGGAATCGCGCAGTCCGTCGATGGGCCGCCGCGGATCCAGCACGACCGCGGCGGCCACCACCGGACCGGCCAGCGGGCCGCGGCCTGCCTCGTCGACGCCGGCGATGCGGGTGCCGGCCCGGGGGCCGCTTTTTCGTCGGGCCGACATCCGGGCGCTCATTTAGACAGCCTGCGGCCGGCGCGCCAGATCGAGTACGACATCGGCCACCAGCGATGGGGTATCACGTCGCAGGCTTTCGTGCATCGCTTCGAACCGCTGGGCGAGCCGGGCCTGCCCGGCCGTGTCCTCCAACTGACGGATCAGCGCTGCCGCCAGCGCCGATTCGGTGGCCTCGTCCTGCAGCAGCTCGGGCACCACTTCCTCGCCGGCCAGGATGTTCGGCAGACCCACCCACGGAACGTAGCCTCCGATCTTGCGGATGATCCAGGCCGACAGCTGCGGCATCCGGTACGCGATCACCATGGGCCGCTTGAACAGGGCCGCCTCGAGCGTCGCCGTGCCGCTGGTCACCAGAACGGCGTGCGCCGCCTCCAGGCAGTCGTGCGAGCGGCCTTCGATCAGCCAGGTGAGCTCCAGCAGGCGCGGGTGGCGAGCGATCAGCGCCTCGATACGCGTCCGCAGCGCCGGGTCAGCGACCGGAACGACGAACCGGACCGGCTTGAGGTCGCCGGCCAGGCGGTTGGCCGCAGCGAAGAACACCGGGCCGATGAAGTCGATTTCCGCCTTGCGGCTGCCGGGCAGCACGGCGATCACGGTGGCCCCATCGGCGATGCCCAGCCGCGCGCGCGCTGCGGCCGGGTCGGGGCGCAGCGCGATCGCTTGCGCCAGCGGATGGCCGACGTAGGTGGCCGCCACGCCGGCGCGCGCGTACAGGCGCTGCTCGAACGGAAACACCAGCAGCACGTGCGAGGCGGCGCGGCGGATCCGCTCGATCCGCTCGCCGCGCCAGGCCCAGATCGACGGGCTCACGTACTGAACGGTCGGCACTCCCGCAGCGCGCACCGCCTGTTCCAGACCGAGGTTGAAGTCCGGCGAGTCCACGCCCACCAGCACGCGGCACCCGCTGCGCAGGACCCGCCGGGCCAGCGATCGGCGCAGCCACAGCAGCCGGGGCAGCTCGCGCAGCACCTCGGCGTAACCACGCACCGAAAGCTCACGCACATGGTGCCACGGTTCGCATCCGGCTTGGATCATCCGGTCGCCCGCGATGCCGGCCACGCGCCAATCCGGCTCCCGCTGCCGGATCGCCCCGATGGCGGGCGCCGCCAGCAGATCGCCGGAAACCTCTCCGGCCACCATCACGAGCAAAGGCTGCGCCGCCAAGGGCTCGGAACGATCTAGCGAATGATGCCCCGCCCGGGAATACCGAGGAACTCGCTGAGCTGCGCCAGCGCATCGGCCGCCATCGAGCCGGACTCGACCCACGAGGCGATCGCCTCGCGGGCCTGCGCCAGCGTCAGGCCCTCCCGGAACAGGGTCCGATAGGCGCGCTTGAGCGCGCCGATGGTGGCTTCGTCGAAGCCGCGCCGCTGCAGTCCTTCCACGTTGATGCCGAACGGCTGGGCGGGAATGCCGCGGCACAACACAAAAGGTGGAACGTCCTGGACCAGCGTGGAGCCGCCTCCGCACATCGAGTGGGCGCCGATCCGGACAAACTGGTGCACGCCGACCATCCCGCCCAGCACCGCCCAGTCGCCGATGTGCACGTGGCCGGCCAGCTGTACCAGGTTGGCGAGCACCGTATGGTCGCCAATGGCGCAATCGTGCGCGATATGCACGTACGACATGATCCAGTTGTCCGAGCCGACCCGGGTCACGCCCCCGCCCTGAACCGTTCCGGCGTTCAGCGACGTGTACTCCCGGATCGTGTTTCCATTGCCGATCTGCAGCTCGGTGGGCTCGCCGGCGTACTTCTTGTCCTGCGGAATCTCGCCCAGCGAGCAGAACGAGAAGATCCGGTTGTCGCGACCGATCCGGGTGCGTCCGCTGATCAAGACGTGCGAGTCGATCGTGGTGCCGGCCTCGATGGCGACCTCGGGCCCGACCACGCTGTAAGGACCGATCCGCACGGCCTCGGCCACCTGGGCGCGGGAATCGACGATCGCGCTGGCGTGGATCTGCGCCATCAGGCCGATCCGGCCGCCTTCGGCAGCGAGCGATAAGCGCACATCAGATCGGCCTCGCAGGCCACCTGGCCCTGTACCAGCGCCTTGGCCTTGAAAAAAGCGATGCCGCGCAGCTCGCGCGCAAAGTCGACCTCGAGCTGAAGCTGATCGCCCGGCTCCACCGGGCGCTTGAAGCGGGCCCGGTCGATGCCGGCAAAGTAGTAAATCTGGTCCTTCGGCCGGTCTTCGCCCAGCGTCACGATCGACAGGATCGCCGCGGCCTGCGCCAGCGCCTCCAGGATCAGCACGCCGGGCATCACCGGGTAGCCGGGAAAGTGGCCCGCGAACACGGGTTCGTTGATCGACACGTTCTTCAGCGCCACGATGCGCCGGCCCGGTTCGATCTGCACCACCCGATCGACCAGAATGATCGGGTACCGATGCGGAAGGGTCCGCAGTATTTCCTGAACGTCCATCATCGATCGGATTCCGCCGGTTGGGCGCGAACGCTCGCCTCCAGGCGGCGGATCCGCTCGCGCAGTTCATCCAGATGCCGCAGCAACACCGCGTTGCGTTCCCACTCTCGATTGCGCATGAACGGGTAGATGCCGGTGTAGAAGCCGGCCTGCCGAATGTCGCGCGTGATCGCCGTGGCCCCCGAGATGACCGAGTCGTCCGCGATCGTGATATGCCCCTGGATCATCGCGGCACCGCCCAGCTGGCAGCGGCGCCCGACCGTTGTGCTGCCCGCGATGCCGACGCAGCCGGCGATGGCCGAATGGGCTCCGATGCGGCAGTTGTGGCCGATCTGGACCTGGTTGTCGATCTTCACGCCCTCTTCGATGATCGTGTCGCCGATCGCGCCGCGGTCGATCGTCGTGCCCGCGCCGACCTCGACGTCGTCGCCGATCACTACGCCGCCGGTCTGCGGGATCTTGACCCATTGGCCCTGGAACGGCGCAAATCCGAAGCCGTCGGCGCCGATCACACAGCCCGCGTGCAGGATGCAGCGCGCTCCTATACGGCAGCCGTCGTAGATCCTCGCGCCGGGATGCAGTCGCGTGCCCTCCCCGATCCGCACCTGGCGGCCAACGTAGCAGCCGGCGCCAATCTGCGCGGCCGCGCCGATCACCGCGCCCTCGTCGATCACAGCCAGCGGACCGATAGCGCTGGAGGGGTCCACCCGTGCCGCCGGGTGGACCACCGCGCCGGCTGCGGTCCCGACCGATGGGCTCGCCGGCACCGCCAGCGCCTGCGCCGCAAAGGCGAACCAGGCGTAGGGGGCCTCGCACACGATCAGCACGCAGGACGGCGAACCCGCCGGGAAAAGGGCCGCGCGATCCGCCTCGGACAGGACCAGCGCGCCAGCGCCCGTGGCAGCGGCGCTGCGCCGGTAGCGCGGGTTGGCCAGGAAACTCAGCTGGTCCGCCGCGGCCTGCTCGAGCGTGGCCACGCCCGAGACGGGGCGCCGGCCGTTTCCCTCGATCCGGGCGGCCAGCGCACCACCGGCAAGGCGCAGGACCTGCGCTGCCAGCTGGTCAATGCTCAAGGAACCCGGCATCGCGATCGGTCCGCCGGGCGGCTCGTGTCGTCGACCCGCTCAGGACGCGGTCGAGAACGGATCCCGGGGATCACTTGCCCGAATCGAGTGCATGCAGGACCTTGTCCGTAATGTCGATATGGGGCCCGACGTACAGCGCGTCCTGCAGAATCAGATCGTACTTTTCCTGCTCAGCCAGCTGCCGCACGATCCGCTGGGCGCGCTCCAGCAGATTCTGGAACTCCTCGTTCTTGCGCTGGTTCAGGTCCTCCTGGAACTCGCGCCGCCTGCGCTGGAACTCGCGGTCCATGTCCTGCAGCTCATGCTGGCGCTTGCTGCGCTCCGCGTCCGACAGGATGGGGCTGTCCTTGTCCAGCTTCTCGGCGGTCGCTTTCAGCTTGCTGTCCATGTCCTGCAGATCCTTGCCGCGCTTGGCGAACTCCTCCGACAGCTTCTTCTCCGCCGCCTTGGCCGGCACCGAATCGCGCAGAATCCGCTCGGCGCTGACATACCCGATCTTGATCTCCTCGGCCACGGCCGCGCGAACGCAAAGCCCCAGCAGGACGGCCACGGCGATCGAGCCCAGTCTGGCGGCAGTGGAAGCGGTGAATCGCATCAGCACCCTCGGGCGGTTCCAACGCAGATTTTGCCATACAGGACCGGTTTCGCGCGCGGCACCTCTTGAACGCCCGGACTAGAAGCCGGTGCCGATCTGGAACTGGAAGCGCTGGACTCGATCGAACGACTTTTTATGAATCGGCTGAGCAAGACTGAGCTTAAGCGGTCCGATCGGCGAGATCCAGGCCACACCCACGCCCCCGGCGGAGCGCAGGTCGGAAAAGTGGAGCGCCTCGCCGGGGCCCCAGACGTTGCCGGAGTCGACGAACGCCAGGCCGCGCAGCGAGCGATCAGCCCCGGGGATCGTGGCCAGGGCCTCGATCGACCCGTTGACCTCCTTCACGCCGCCCAGCGGATCGCCGTTGGTGTCGCGAGGCCCGAGTGAACCGGCCTCGAACCCGCGCACGCTGCCGATACCGCCCACGTAGAAATTCTTGAACAGCGGAAAGTCCTTGCCGTTGTAGCCCCCGCCGTAGCCGGCCTGTGCATTGAACGCCAGCGTGAACTTGCTCGTCAACGGCTGGTATTGCTGGAGCTGGTACGTCAGCTTGTAATACTGTAGATCCAGCGCCGGCGTGCCGAACTCCAGAAAGGCCCGCTGGAAGCGGCCGCGCTCGGGCGTGAGGATGTTGTCGCGGCTGTCGCGCGACCAGCCGACCGTGGCCAGCAGGGCCCCTGCGCTGGAGCCGAAGCGGTTGACGTAGTCGATGTAGCGGAAGGGGCTCGACGAGGTCAGCGTGATATTCGTGTTTTCCACGCCCAGGCCGAAGAAGACCGTGTCGAATTCCGTGAACGGCACCCCCCAGCGCATGGTGCCGCCGGTGGTGCCGATGTCGACCGTCGACAGACCCAGCTTGGCCAGGTTCGAATCGCGCTTGTAGATCTCCTCGCTCTGGCTGACGCCGTCGATGGTGACGTACGGGTTGGCGTGCGACAGCGCGATCGTGCGCGTGGCCGAGCTGGTGTTGACCTGAACGCCGATCGCGTGCCCGCTGCCGAGCACGTTTTGCTGCGTGTACGAGCCGGAGATCACCAGGTGCTCGGTGGAGCTGTAGCCCAGCCCGGCCTGGATCGTCCCGGTCGGCCGTTCCTTCACGGTGACGTTCACGTCGACCTGGTCCTGGCTTCCGGGAACCGCGGGCGTGTCGACTTCGACCTTCTCGAAGAACCCGAGGCGGTCGATCCGGTCGCGCGACAGCTTCACCTTTTCCGAGTCGTACCAGCCCGATTCGAACTGCCGGATTTCGCGGCGTATCACCTCGTCGCGCGTGCGCGTGTTGCCCGATATGTTCACGTGGCGCACGTAGGCACGCCGTCCCGGGTCGACCAGGATCGTGAAGGCCACCTCGCGCTTTTCCTTGTTGGCCTCGGGCACGGGGTTGGCGTTCGCGAACGCGTAACCGAGCACGCTGAGGCGATCGGTCACCGCCTTGGCGATGCCGTTGATCCGCTCGCCGTTGTAGATCTCCCCCGGTTTCACGACGATCAGCTTGGCGAGTTGCGCATCCAGCCCGAGCAGCTCGCCGGCCAGCTTGACGGATGAAATTCTGTAACGCTCGCCCTCCAGGAGATTGATGGTGATCTGGATGTCCTGCTTGTCCGGGCTGATCGCGACCTGGGTGGACTCGATGTTGAAGTCCAGATAGCCGCGGGCCAGGTAGAACGAGCGCAGAGTCTCCTCGTCGGCCTGCAGCTTCTGGCGGGCGTACTTGTCGTGGCCGGTATACCAGGTGAGCCAGCCCGGGGTCGAAAGCTCCATCCGGTCGCGCAATTGCGAATCCGAGAAGGCATGGTTGCCGGTGAAATGGATCTGCCGGATGCGCGCGACCTCGCCTTCGTCGATCGCAATCGAGATGTTGACGCGGTTGCGCTCAAGCGGGCTCACCGTGGTCGTGACCTTGATGCCGTAGCGCCCGCGCGTCAGGTACTGTCGCTTCAATTCCTGCTCGGCCCGCTCCAGCAGCGAGCGGTCGTAGATGCGCGCCTCGGCCAGCCCCACGTCCTTGAGCGATTTTTTCACCTGGTCCTTGTCGAACTCCTTCATCCCGACCAGTTCGATCGAAGCGATCGCCGGCCGCTCCTGGACCACGACCACCAGAACGTCACCGTCGGCTTCCAGCCGCACGTCCTTGAACAGCCCCGAGGCATACAGGGCGCGGATCGCCGCGGTCCCCTTGCCGGAGTCGAAGTGGTCCCCGACCCGCAGGGGCAGGTAGCCGAAAACCGTTCCGACGTCGGTCCGCTGAGCCCCTTCGACCCGGATATCGCGGATGACGAAATCGTCCTTCGATTGCGCCCGGCAGATCGGGTCCGCCAGCGCGAGAGCCACCGCGAGGCACAAGGTTCGCGTCGCCACGGACAACCGGGTGTTGCGGCGTTTCAAGGAATCTGCCTGGCGTGCGTCGAGATGGGCGTGATGTTGTGATTAGTAATGCAGGCGGAACCGCTTCCATCCCCATCCCGAACGGGACCACACCGACTTGCGCGCGCGACTACTGGAACAGCAATCGGCTCAGGTCGTTATACAGCGCCAGCGCGGTCAAAACGACAAGCAGCCCGATCCCCAATCGCTGACCCATTTCGAGCCACGTCGGTGAGGGCGGGCTGCCCGTCACAATCTCGATCGCATAGTACAGCAAGTGTCCGCCGTCCAGCACGGGAACCGGCAGTAGATTCAGCACGCCTAGGCTGATCGAAACCAGAGCCAGGAACGTCAGGTACGCGATCGGTCCGATGCGCGCGCTCTGTCCGGCCACATCGGCGATCGTCACCGGACCAGACAGATTGCGCCACGACGCACGCCCGACCACCATGCGCCCCAGCATGCGCAGCGTGAAAACGGAGGTCTCATAGGTCTTGGCCACCGCGTGCTGCGCCGCTTGCAGCGGCTGATCGCGGATCATGATCGTGTCGCGGAAACCGACACCGATGCGCCCGAAGTGCTGATTGCCTTCGGCCGTTTCGGTCGGGATGATCGGGATCTGCAGCACCTGGCCGGCCCGTTCGATCTTGAACTGCAACTGCTGATGCGCGGCCGCCCGCACACGCCGCCTGACCTCGGCCGCCCATTTCACGTCGACCCCGTCGATCGCCAGGATGCGGTCGCCGATCTGCAGACCGGCCAGCGCGCCCGGATCGCCCGGCGCCACCACCCCGACGATCGGCTCGGCGTCGCCCGGATGAAGGCCGATTTTCGCGAACCAGTCGCTGTCGAACCGGTCGGTATCGATGCTGCTCAGATCGATCGTCAGCGTCCGTTGCATGCCGTCGGCGCCGCGCACGACGAACTGCGGCCGCCCGTGGTCGCTCGCCTGCCGCAGCAGCGACCAGCGCAGGTCGCCCCAGGACCGCACCGGGTGATCGTCGATCCGCACGATCAGGTCGCCCTCAGCCAGTCCCGCCGCGGCAGCCGGCGTTCCGGCCTCGGGTGGACCGACGAGCGCGCGCAGATCCGGCACGCCGGTCAGGTTTAGCCCGAAATAGATCAGCACCGCGAACAGCAGATTGGCGACCGGACCGGCGGCCACGATGGCGGCGCGCCGCGCAACCGGCTGGCGATTGAACGCGCGCGGCAAGTCGGCGGCGGCGATGGGTCCGGCGTCGGTTTCACGCTCGTCCAGCATCCGCACGTATCCGCCGTACGGCACCACCGCGATCACCCATTCGGTCCGATCGCGACCGACCACCCAGCGGGCAATCGGGCGTCCGAACCCGACTGAAAAGCGAAGCACCTTGACGCCGCACCAGCGCGCCATCCAGAAGTGGCCCAACTCGTGCACCACGATCAACAGACCGAGTGCCACCAGGAAAGCAGGAATCGTCGTCAATAAGTCCATGTCGATTTCGTCAGCACCGATCGGGCCTGGCGGCGTGCCGCGCGATCCAGTTCGACCACCGCCTCGATCGAATCCGGCGCCGCGGCCTTGAAGCCCGCGAGCACCTCCTGGATCACGGCCGGGATCCGCGCGAACGGCAGCTCCCGTTGAAGAAATGAGTCCACCGCCACCTCGTTGGCGGCGTTCAGGGTGATGCACGCAGCCGAGCCGGCTCGCAACGCCTGGTAAGCCAGGCCGAGGCAGGGAAACTGGTCCTGGTTGGGGGGCTCGAACTGCAGCGGGCCGGCCTGCAGCAGATCCAGCCAGGGCGACCCGCTGGCGATCCGCTCCGGAAATCCGAGCGCATAGGCGATCGGCGTGCGCATGTCCGGAGTGCCCATCTGCGCCAGCACCGAGCCGTCGACGAATTCCACCATCGAATGAACCACGCTTTGCGGATGAATCACCACGTCGATCCGGTCCGGCTCGAAGCCGAACAGCCAGCTCGCCTCGATCACTTCAAGGCCCTTGTTCATCAGGGTAGCGGAGTCGACCGAGATTTTGCGGCCCATGTTCCATTTCGGATGAGCGCAGGCCTGCTCGGGCGTCACGCCGGCCAGGTCGGTGCGCCGCAGAAAGGGTCCTCCCGAGGCGGTCAGGATCAGGCGACGCACCGCGTGGCTCGCGTCGCGCGCCGCCGCCAGGCACTGGTGGATCGCGTTGTGCTCGCTGTCGACCGGCAGCAGGCTGGCCCCGCCGCTGCGCACCGCCTCGATCAGCAGAGCCCCCGCGCAGACGATCGCTTCCTTGTTGGCCAGCAGCAGACGCCTGCCGGCCCGCGCGGCGGCCAGGGTGGCGTTCAGCCCGGCCGCGCCCACGATCGCCGCAACCACCGTATCGACCCCGGCCAGCCGTACCGCCTGCACCAGGCCGTCGGCCCCGCCGACCGCCGCCGTGCGAAGACCGGCGGCGCGCAGTGCCTCGGCCAGGGCGGCCGTTTGACCGGCTTCCCCGATCGCCGCCAGCTCGGGCTGGAAGCGGCGGCACAGATCGACCAGCTGCTCGACCTTCGAGTTGGCCGTCAGGGCGACCACCCGGAACCGCTCCGGGTGCCGGGCCAGAACGTCCAGCGTGCTGGCTCCGATCGAGCCCGTCGCCCCAAGAATGCAGATGCCCTGGCGGGCGCTGCCGCGCTCGCTCATCGAGTCCACCAGTCGATCAGCACCGCGGCCGGAAGAGCCGGCAGGGTGGCATCGATCCGATCGAGCACACCGCCGTGACCCGGCAGCAGCGAGCCGCTGTCTTTAACCTGCGCCTGCCGTTTGAGCAGGCTCTCGAACAGATCGCCGATGATCGACAGCGCCACCACGGTCCACAGGCACAGCAGCGCCAGCGGCCAGCCCAGCTCGGTCATCACCCGGTTGGACCACAGCCGCGCCTGCGGCCAGAATCGATGCACGGCCAGCGCTGTCAGCGTGACGAAAGCGAGCGCGCCATACACGCCCTCCCAGGTCTTGCCCGGGCTGATGTGCGCCGCCAGCTTGTGGCGTCCGAGCGCGCGGCCGCTGAAGTAGGCCGCGATGTCGGCGACCCAGACGATCGCCAGCAGCGACACCAGCCAGGCCACGCCCCGAAGCAGCAAGCTGTTCAGCGCGACCCACCCGGCCGACAGCAGGCCGACCGCGGCAATGACCGACGTCGCCCGCCCGATCGCAAACCGACCGCGCTCGGCGAGCGCGACGGCGCCGCCCAGGCCGCACCAGGCGCCGACGGCAACCAGCAACAGCCCGGCCGTGGCGTCGACCGGCAGACGCAATCCCAGGGCGGAGGTGCCCGCCAGGGCCGCCCAGTAGACGGCCGCCGCGCCGGAGGCGACCGCAGGCGTGCAACCGGCCAGCTTGAGCCACTCGTACATTGCCACGGCCGCCAGCAGCGCCAGCAGACCCAGCAGCGCAGCCCCGCTCCAGGCGGCCGCCGCCCACAGCAGCGCCAGCAGCACGACGGCCGTGATCACGCGGGTGCGCAGCATCGCCACGATCTCATGACGGGACCGCCCCCACGACGCGGCCGAAGCGTCGCTCGCGGCGCGCGAACCACCCGAACGCAGCCTCCAGCTGCTCGGCGCTGAAATCGGGCCACAGCACATCGGTGAAGTACAGCTCGGTGTACGCCAGCTGCCACAGCAGAAAGTTGCTGATGCGCTGCTCCCCGCCGGTGCGGATCAGCAGATCCGGGTCGGGCGCGAATCCGAGGGCGAGTCCGCTCGCGAACAGCTGCTCGTCGAACTCGATCGCGCCGCGGTCGCGCAGCGCGCGCTCCTGCAGCGCGCAGGCCGCCTGCACGATGTCCCAGCGCCCGCCGTAGCTGGCGCAGATGGTCAGATTCAAGCGGTCGTTGGCGGCCGTGCGCTGCTCGGCTTCCCGGATCAGGCGGCGCAGGTCCGGTTCGAGCGAATCGACCTGCCCGACCACGCGCATGCGCACGCCGTTTTCCACCAGGCGGCCGACTTCGCGTTGAAGCGAGCTGACGAAAAGGCGCATCAGCAGCGACACCTCGTCGGCGGGCCGGCGCCAGTTCTCGGAGCTGAAGGCGAACAGCGTCAGGTACTCGACGCCGCGCTGGGCGCAGGTCTCGATGGTCGAGCGCACGGCTTCTACGCCGCGCGAGTGTCCCGCAGCGCGCGGCAGATGGCGGGCCGTGGCCCAGCGTCCATTGCCGTCCATGATGACGGCCACGTGCCGCGGCGGCATGAGCGCCGAGTCGGGATTGGGAGGGTTCACGGGCGCGCGCCCGAATGAGCTGCCGGCATCGCTTCAGACCGTCATCAACTCCTTTTCCTTCTCGGCAACCAGCTTGTCGATGTCGCCGACGAAGCGGTCGGTGAGCTTCTGCACGTCGTCCTGCGCGCGCCGCTCGTCGTCCTCCGAGACCTCCTTCTTTTTCAGCATTTCCTTCAGCTGGTGGATCGCGTCGCGCCGCAGATTGCGCACCGCCACGCGCGCGTTCTCGCCCTCGTGCCGCACCACCTTGGTCATTTCGCGCCGCCGCTCCTCGGTGAGCGCCGGCATCGGGATGCGCAGCAATTCGCCGTGCGCGGCCGGGTTCAGGCCGAGGTCCGATTCCCGGATCGCCTTCTCGATCACCTGCAGCATCTTCTTTTCCCAGGGCTGCACCGTGATCGTTCTGGCGTCGCCCAGGCCCACGTTGGCCACCTGGCTCAACGGCACCATCGAACCGTAGTACTCCACCTGGATGTGATCGAGCAACCCGGTGTGGGCCCGGCCGGTCCGGACCTTGGCCAGGTCATGCTTCAGCGACTCGACGCTCTTGAGCATCTTCTGCTCGGTGGAACTGCGTATGTCACTTGGATTCATGCTGTGCCTCCTCGCCAGCGCCCGATCCGCGGTTCATTTCGGGCGCCCGCGGGCGCCCGCGGGCACCCGCAGGCCGACCGCGGCCGCAGTTTTCAAACGTATACCAGAGTTCCTTCATCCTCCCCCTGCACGGCCCGCAGCAGCGCACCCGGTTTGGTGATGTTGAAGACCCGGATCGGCAGCTGCTGGTCGCGGCACAGGGCAAAGGCGGTTGCATCCATGATCTGCAGGTTGCGGGCCAGGGCGTCATCGAAACTGATGCGCGTATAGCGCTCGGCCGACGGGTCCTTGTTCGGGTCGGCCGAATACACGCCGTCGACCTTGGTCGCCTTCAGCACGATCTGCGCGCCGACCTCGGAGCCGCGCAGTGCGGCGGCCGTATCGGTCGTGAAGAACGGATTGCCGGTTCCGGCCGCGAAAATCACGACCTTGCCCTCCTCCAGATACCGCATCGCCTTGGGCCGGATGTACGGCTCGACGACCTGCTCGACGTTCAGCGCCGATTGCACGCGCGCCTCCAGGCCGGCCCGCTGCATCGCGTCCTGCAGCGCCATCGCGTTCATGATGGTGGCCATCATCCCCATGTAATCGGCGGTGGCGCGCTCCATCCCGCTCGATCCGAGCGCGACGCCGCGGAAGATGTTGCCGCCGCCGATCACGATGGCCAGCTCGATCTTCAGGCGCACGACCTGGGCGATGTCCTCGACCATCTTCTCGATCGTGGCCCGGCTGATGCCGAACGCCTGCTCGCCCATCAGCGCTTCGCCGGAGAGCTTCAGCAGGACCCGGCGGTAGCGCCGTTCGGTGCCCATCACGCCCTTCTTCTTCGGCGCCGCCGACCCGTCAGCGCCGCGCCGCGGCCGCCACTTCGGCCGCGAAATCTTCCGGCGGCCTGTCGATGCCCTCGCCCACGACGAACAGGGCGAACGCGTTGACGGTGGCCCCATTGCGCTTGAGCAGCTGCTCGACCGACAGCTTGTCGTCCTTCACGAACGGCTGCCCCAGCAGCGTGACTTCCTTCAAATACTTCTGGACCGCGCCCTCGACCATCTTGGCCTGGATCTCGGCCGGTTTGCCGGACTCGGCCGCTTTCTGCTCTGCGATCGAGCGCTCGCGCGCCACCTCCTGCAGCGGCACACCGTCGGCGCGCAACGACTTGGGCTTGCTGGCCGCGATGTGCATTGCCAGGTCCTTGCCCAGCGCGTCGTCCCCGCCGGTCAGATCCACCAGCACGCCGATCTTCGATCCGCCGTGCACATAGCTCAGCAGCCGGCCCACCGCCTGGAGCCGGGCAAACCGCCGGATCGATATGTGTTCCCCGATCTTGCCGACCAGCGCGATGCGCGCAGCCTCCACGCCGGCGCCCTCGAGCGAAAGCGCCGACAACGCCGTCACGTCGGCCGGCGCCCGAGCGGTCACCAGGGCCGCCAGCGCGCGCACAAACGCCTGGAACTCCTCGTTCTTGGCCACGAAGTCGGTCTCGCAGTTGACTTCGACGATGGAGCCGATCTTGCCGGGCGCGTCCACGTGAATCGCCACCATGCCCTCGGCGGCGACCCGGCTGGACGCCTTGGCGGCCTTGTTGCCGAGCTTCACCCGCAGGATCTCCTCGGCCCGGTCCATGTTGCCGGCTGCCTCGGCCAGCGCCTTCTTGCACTCCATCATCGGCGCGTCGGTCTTCTCCCGCAACTCCTTCACCATGTTCGCCGTCACTTCGGCCATCGTCGGCTTCCCTGTTATGCGTTCGTTAGCCTTCTTTGCCCGCGTCCTCGCTGACCTCGACGAATTCGTCGTCGGTCACGCTGGCAACGACACCCTGGGACGCATTGGCCTTGCCTTCCAGGACCGCATCGGCGACACCCCGTGCGTAAAGACGCACGGCGCGACTGGAGTCGTCATTGCCCGGAATCACATAGGCGATGCCTTCGGGCGAGTGGTTGGTATCGACCACGCCGACCACTGGAATGCCGAGCTTGTTCGCCTCGGCGATCGCGATCTTGTGGTAACCGACGTCGATCACGAACAGCGCATCGGGAAGCGCGTTCATGTCCTTGATGCCGCCGATCGATTTGTTCAGCTTGTCCAATTCCCGCTGGAAATGCAGCGCCTCTTTCTTCGGCATCCGGTCCAGCGCGCTTTCCTCCTTGGCCTGCTCCATCTCCTTCAGGCGCTTGATCGACGTCTTGATCGTCTTGAAGTTCGTCAGCATGCCGCCGAGCCAGCGCTGATCGACGAACGGCATGCCGGAGCGGTGCGCCTCCTCGACCAGGATTTCGCGCGCCTGACGCTTGGTGCCGACGAACAGCATCGTGCCGCGATTGGAGGCCAGTTGCCGGGCGAACTTAGTGGCCGCGATGAACTGGTCGAGCGTGCGCTCCAGGTTGATGATGTGGATCCTGTTGCGGTGGCCGAAGATGAACGGCGCCATTTTCGGGTTCCAGAAGCGGGTCTGGTGGCCGAAATGAACCCCTGCTTCCAGCATCTGACGCATTGTGACCGACATATTGCTCTCCAAGGTTGGGTCCGACGCTGGCCGCAGAGGCCGCCGGCCGCAGCCAAGCGCTGCATCTTCGCCGGCGGCACCTTGGACGCGGTGCGCGCGATTGTGGAAAAATGGAACTTCGAAACAAATCAAAGGGCTGGTTCGCTTTGCTCAAGCGGCGGGCCAGCCCCATGAAGCCGCGTATTATAGCGGCAATGCCATGACCCTCGTGCAGGTGACCAGACCGCAGGGCTTGGGCCGCGCCTGAATGTCCGTCACGATAAAGAACGCCGAAGAAATCGAAGCGATGCGCCTGGCCGGCCGGCTGGCCGGCGAGGTGCTCGATTTCGTCGCACCCTACGTAAAACCCGGCATCACCACCGGCGAGCTGGACCGGCTGTGCCATCACTACATGGTCGATGTCCAGGGCACCGTGCCGGCGCCGCTGAACTACGCGCCGCCGGGGTACCGCCCCTATCCGAAGTCGATCTGCACGTCCGTGAACCATCAGGTCTGTCACGGCGTTCCAGGCGAGCGCGCGCTGAAAGCCGGCGATATCGTCAACATCGATGTCACGGTCATCAAGGAAGGCTGGCACGGCGACAGCAGCCGGATGTACCTGGTCGGCGACGTCTCGCTGGCGGCGCGGCGGCTGTGCGAGGTCACATTCGAGTGCATGTGGTTGGGCATCGCTGCGGTGCGGCCCGGGGGCCATTTCGGCGATATCGGGGCCACCATCCAGGCGCACGCGGAAAAGCACGGATACAGCGTGGTGCGCGAGTTCTGCGGCCACGGGATCGGGCGGCGCTTCCACGAAGAGCCGCAGGTGCTGCACTACGGTCGCGCCGGAACGCTGGACCTGTTCGTGCCGGGCATGACGTTCACGATCGAGCCGATGATCAACGCCGGGCGGCGCGAGATCCGCGAACTGGCCGACGGCTGGACCATCGTCACCAAGGACCACAGCCTGTCGGCCCAGTGGGAACACACGGTACTGGTGACCGAGTCGGGCGTGGAAGTCCTGACGATGTCGGCCGGGGCCGCAGCGCCGCCTCCCATCGCGTTGACCCGCTTGAACTGGACGCCTAACCTGGCCGCCGTCTGAAGATGAACGACCCCGGATTCGCATTGCGCGGCGAACTGAACGCGCAGCGGGCCCAGGTCATCGGCGAATTCCAGACCACCGGGTCCGTACAGCGGCTGCTTTCGCATCTGTCGCGCGTGGCCGACCGCTTCGTGCGGCGTGCCGCGGAGCAGACGCGCGTGTCGCGCTTCGCCGCCGTGGTGGCGGTGGGCGGCTACGGACGCTCGGAGCTGTTTCCGCACTCCGATGTCGACCTGCTGATCATCCCCGGCCAGAACCCGACCGCCGCGCAGGCGGAGCACATCGAATCCTTCGTCCACATGCTGTGGGACATGGGACTGCCGATCGGACACGCGGTGCGCACCGTCGAGCAATGCGGCCACGAGGCCGGCCGCGATCCGACCGTGATGACCTCGATGCTGGAGTCGCGCATCGTGTGCGGCAAGCGCGCGCCGTTTGCGGCCCTGCAGTCGGACCTTCGCCGCGTACTGGACCCGCGCGCGTTTCTGAACGCCAAGCTGCTCGAGCAGAAGCAGCGCCACGCCAAGTTCGAGGACACGCCGTTCGCGCTGGAGCCGAACTGCAAGGAGAGCCCGGGCGGATTGCGCGACCTGCAGATCCTGCTGTGGCTGGCGCAGGCCGGGGGCCTGGGCCGCTCGTGGAGCGATCTGGAACGCGGCGGGCTGCTGACCCAGGAGGAGACCGCGACCCTGCGCCGCACCGAGCGGACCCTGAAGTCGATCCGCGCGCGGGTGCACCTGGTCGCGGGCCGGCGCGAGGATCGGCTGCTGTTCGACGTGCAGCATGCGGTGGCCGGCTCCCTGGGCCTGAAGGGCACGCCCACGCGCCTGGCGAGCGAGCTGCTGATGCAGACTTACTACCGCGCCGCCAAGAATGCAACGCAGGTGAACACCATCGTGCTGCTGGCCATCGAGCAGCGCCTGAGGCCGCGCGATCCGACCCCCGCCACGGTACTGGACAACGTGTTTTTCTCGCGCGACGAGCTACTCGACGTGGCCGACGAGGGCGTGTTGCAGCGCGAGCCCACGGCCATCCTGCGCGCCTTTCTGCTGCTGCAGCGGCACCCGGAGCTGAAGGGAATGTCGCCCGGGCTGCTGCGGGCGATCTGGCACGCCGGCGCCTCCATGGGAGCGGCGTTTCGCGGCGATCCGGCCAACCGCCAGTGTTTCCTCAGCATCCTGCAACAGCCGCGCGGCGTGGTGCACGAGCTGCGCCGGATGAACCAGTGGTCGGTGCTGGGAGCGTACCTGCCAGCGTTCCGCCGCATCGTCGGGCAGATGCAGCACGACCTGTTCCACGTCTATACGGTCGACCAGCACATACTGATGGTGGTGCGCAACCTGCGACGCTTCACGCAATCGCAATTCGCGCACGAGTACCCGCTGTGCAGCCAGCTGGTGGCCGATTTCGCACGGCCCTGGCTGCTGTACGTCGCGGCGCTGTTCCACGACATCGCCAAGGGGCGCGGGGGCGACCACAGCCAGCTGGGCAGCGGCGATGCGAGGCGCTTCTGCCGCCAGCACGGCATCGGGCCGGAAGACACGGAGCTGGTCGTGTTCCTGGTACGGCACCACCTGACGATGTCGCGGGTGGCGCAGAAGCAGGATCTGGCCGATCCGGCCGTGATCGGACGTTTCGCGCAGCTGGTCGGCACCGACCGGCGCCTGGTGGCTTTGTATCTGCTGACGGTGGCCGACATCCGCGGAACCAGCCCGAGGGTGTGGAGCCCCTGGAAGGCGCGCCTGCTCGAGACGCTGTTCAACCTGACGCGGCGCGCGCTGGGCGGCGAGACGCGCGGCGCCGACGCCGAGCTGGAGGGACGCAAGCAGGAGGCCTTGCGGATCCTGCGGCTGTACGGGCTGTCCGAGCACGCGCACGAGCCGTTGTGGAGCGAGCTCGACATCGTATATTTCCTGCGCCACTCGGCCCAGGACATCGCCTGGCACGCGCGGGCCCTGCTGGTGCACGTCGGCACCGACCGGCCGATCGTGCGCGCGCGCCTGGCGCCGGCCGGCGAAGGCATCGAGGTGCTGCTGTATGCGCGTGACCAGAAGGATCTGTTCGCCCGCGCCTGCGGATACTTCGACAGCCGCAGCCTGAGCATTCTGGACGCCAAGATCCACACCACGCGGCGAGGCTACGCCCTGGATACGTTCCTGGTGTCCGAGCGCGGCGACGGCACCCACTTCCGCGACCTGCTGGACCAGATCGAGGCCGAGCTGACCGAATGGATGGCGGCGCGGGTCGAGCTGCCGGCGCCGGTGAAGGGGCGCCTGTCGCGGCACTCGCGCCACTTTCCGGTTTCGCCGGCGGTGCAGCTCAACGCCGACGAGTCGGGCCAGCACTATCTGCTGTCGCTGGTCGCGACCGACCGCATCGGGCTGCTGTACTCGGTGGCGCGCGTGCTGGCGCGCCACGAAGTCAACGTTCAGACCGCCAAGATCCTGACGCTGGGCGAGCGCGTCGAGGACGTGTTCCTGATCGACGGCCCCGCGCTGACGCAGCCCAAGCAGCAGTTGCAGCTCGAGCGCGACCTGCTGGAGGCGCTGACGCCGTAGCGCGCCCCTCGCCCGCGTCCAATCATTGGCTGGCGGAGCACGAGGGGGCCAGCCCAGCCCCCTCGTTCTCTTCCTCCGATCCTTTTCCGGCCGAAGGCCGGAAAAGGGTGTCAGTCAATCGAGGCGCCAGTCGCGGTGGGAAAACCCGGCTGCCAGTGCAACTGCGATCGCGAGCGCGTTGATCGGCAGCGATCCGATCTCGGGTCTTGCCCGATCGAGCACCTGCGGTACTGCCGGCGCAGCTTGACTCGCAAGGTCGCAGACGCGCGGCTGAGCTGCGCCGGAAAGGACCAAATAGGCTCTTGATGCGCGACGGCGGCCTGAAACGTTCGGATCTGTCGGGATCATCAGGGCACCACCCGTCAC
>DASZFP010000130.1:0-16318 GCA_035939615.1 Burkholderiaceae bacterium
TTTGCCGGTTTCGTACACGCGCTCGCCATCGGCGAAACGGCAATCGGTGGCGAAGCGCCGCACGCGCTCGATCTCCTCGGTCGTCAGGATCGGGAACATCTGCGCCCGCCGAGCCTGCAGCGCGGGCGGTATCAGGTCGGCCATTGCGCGCTCAACCCACGTATCGCTCGACGACGTCCGGCGGCCGCACCTGCGCCTCGGCGGGGTCGCCTCCGGTCTCGCGCAGCGCGCGCCGCTGGCGCAGCAGGTCCCAGCACTGATCGAGCTGGACTTGCAGCTCGGTCAGCCGCTTGTGGTTATCCGGGCCGGCTTCTCGTTGCTCCAGCAATTGATGCTCTTCGGCCACCAGGCGCTGAATATGCGCCATCACCGACACATCCTTATCGGCACGATCCACTGAACACCTCCCTGATCGAAACATGCGACCGCCGGGCGCAACCGCGTGACAACTGCAAGCCCGCCGCCGGCGCGCGGTAAGCGTAGCGCGTCCGAGGGGTCAGTGCGGCCGGCGTGACCCGGGAGCCGGCTTCAGGTGACAAAGACCACACGTAGATCAAGGTCGCGGGGGCGCCTCGGGGCAGACGTCGGGCTCACACGTCGATGTCCGGCGTTGGCGGAGGCGCCAGCGCCGTTCGAACCACGGCCTCGGTCAGCCCCGGCGAGCACAATTCGATGAACCGGTAGGCGTAACCGCGCAGGTAGCGGCCGCGCCTGACCGCGATTTGGGTGACGTTCTGAGCGAACAACTGCTGCGTATCGATCAACTGCAGATGGTCGTCGCGCTGCGGATCGTAGGCCATCGAGGCGACGATGCCGACCCCAAGTCCCAGCGCCACATAGGTCTTGATCACGTCGGCGTCCAGCGCCGACATGATGATGTCGGGTGACAGCCCGGCGCTGGCGAACGCCTGGTCGACGCGCTCTCGACCGGTGAAGCCCTCGTGGTACGTGATCAGCGGATACTCGGCGATGGCTTCCAGCGTGGGTGCCGTCTGGCTCGCGAGCGGGTGGCCCTTGGGCACGATCAGGGTGTGGCGCCAGGCATAGAACGGAAATGACGTCAGTTCGGCAACGCCGCCCAGCATTTCGGTGGCCACGCCGATGTCGGCCTCGCCCAGCTGCAGCATCGACGCGATCTCGCCCGGGCTGCCCTGGTGCAGCGCCAGGTGCACCTTGGGAAACAGCCGCTTGAACTCGACGACGACCTTCGGCAGCGCGTAGCGCGCCTGCGTGTGGGTGGTCGCGATCGTCAGCTGGCCCTCGTCACGCTGGCGGAATTGATCGGCCAGTCCCTTGATGTTGCGCGCGTCGAGCAGCATCCGCTCGACGATCTGCACCAGTTCCTTGCCCGGTTCGGTCAGGCCCAGCAGACGCCGTCCCTTGCGGACGAACAGTTCGATGCCGAGCTCGTCCTCCAGATCCTTGATGTGCTTGCTCAGGCCCGACTGCGAGGTGAACAGCGCCGCGGCGGCCTCGGTCAGGTTGAAGTTGCGGCGCACCGTTTCGCGCACGATGCGCAGTTGCTGGAAATTCATGTCGTCTGCGCTCCGGCATATATGCAATTGAATTTTTCTTTCTTCTTTCGGGAACCCGCCAACGATACATTGCCGTGGTCGGGTTACCTGCTGCAAGGAGGCCGGCTCATCGACGAACTCTGACTCACGGGGCATATGACGTGAAGAAATACACAAATGCCCTCCTGCTGGCGATTGCGGGCTGGACCGCATCCGTGGCCCACGCCGGTGAGCCTTCCGACAGCCTGACCTGGTACGGCATCACGTTGTACGGCGTCGTCGATATCGGCGTCACCTACCAGACGCACGGCTCGCCATTGAACGACTTCTATGCGCAAGGACTCGAATACGGCATTTCCGCCAACAGCAACCGTTCGTATGCGGGCCTGGCGCCCAACGGCCTGACCCAGTCGCGCATCGGACTGAGCGGCGCGCGGCAGTTCGCGGACGGCTGGTCGGGGGTCTTCAGGCTGGAGTCGCGCTTTTCCCCGCTGAGCGGAGAACTCGCCAACGGCCCCAAGTCGCTGATCCAGAACAATGGCGTGCCGCCCGCGAATCAGAGCGCCAACAGCGACTCCAGCCAGGCCGGCCAGGCATTCAGTTCGGCGGCCTACGCCGGCGTCAGTTCGAGCACGTTCGGCACGCTGACGATCGGGCGCCAGTACGGGCTGCTCTATGACAACGTGCTGAAGTACGACCCCAACGCGGGCGCCTATGCCTTTTCCTTGATCGGCTTTTCCGCCGTCACGGCCGGCGCGGGCGACTCGGAATACAACCGCTTGAGCAGTTCGCTGAAGTACTTCGGTCAGTTCGGTGCTGCCCGCGTCGGCGCGCAATACCAGCCCTCGGCGCAGGCGACCGGCGGAGTCGGTTACGAGCTCGATGCCGGCGGCGACGTCGGCCGGCTGCAGTTCGACGCCACGTATGTCAGCAAGCACGATGCGATTTCCCTCGGATCGTATTCGCCGACGCCGGCCCAGCTCACGACGCTCCTTTCCAAGGGCCTGACGCTGCAGAACTCGCTGAAAGCGACGCTGTCGAACAACAAAAGCGGGTCGCTGATGGCCCGGTACGACGCCGGCTCGTTAAAGGCGTTCGCCGGCTACGAGAACATCACGTACGGCGCTCCCGACCTTGGCCTGATCGCCGTCGGGTCGAGCACCATCGGCGGATACCAGATCGCCTCGCTGACCACGAGCTCCTACGCGCACCATAAGATCCTGCAGGTGCCTTGGGCCGGTCTGAAGGTTTCGATCACGCCGAAATGGATCGTCACCGGGGCCTTCTACCACTACCACCAGAACAGCTACGCCACCGGGAAAGCGGCCGGCTGCAGCACGCCAAGCGCATCGAACTGCGGCGGCACCGAGAATGCCTGGTCGCTGCTGCTGGAGTACCCGTACAACACGCACGTCGACCTGTACGCGGGCCTGCTGCAATCGGCCGTCAGCGGGGGCCTCTCGAGCGGCTACCTGGCCAATGCGGCCACCTCGACTACGGCCGGAGTGCGGCTGACCTTTTAAATTCTGTCCGGCCCCCTGTCGAAGCGACGGCGCGCGAATCGACTAAGGGCATGGCAACCGGTTTCGGATCTGTCGGATGTCACGAGGGTAGTATGGTTTCTCAGCCGGGCTGCTATCGCCTATCAACGAGAAAGGAAGCACATGAACCCCGTCGTACATTTTGAAATGCCGTATCAGAACAAGAACCGGATGGCTGGTTTCTACACCAAGGCCTTCGGCTGGAAGCCCAAAATGCTCGGCCCGGAAATGGGAGAGTACGTCGTCGTGACCACCGGCGAAACGGACGACAAGGGGCGTCCGAAACAGCCTGGGGTGATCAACGGGGGTTTCTACAAGAGACCCGACGATCCGCTTGGCCAGCATCCGTCGGTTGTGATCGCGGTACCGGACATCGGCGACGCGCTCAAGAAAATCAAGGAGGCCGGCGGAAAGGTCCTCGGGGAACCGATGGACATTCCGGGTGTTGGCCTGTATGCGGGCTTTGTCGACACCGAGGGCAACCGCGTGAGCGTTCTACAGCCTTCCGGAGACATGTAGTCGGCGAACGGCGCGCCGCCCGCGAGGCGCGGCGCGCCGACAAGAACGTCAGCGGTCAAAGCGGCACCACCGGGATGACGATGTCGCATCCGAATGCACCGCTGGCCGCATCGTATTCCGCATCCCTCGGGTAGTACTCGAAACACGGCCGCGCATCGAGCTGCATTCCGCTCGATGGCAGCCAGTCGCGCAGCAGCGCCGTCCATGTCTCGCCGATCTGCGGCGCCGTGCCGCGAAAATGGGTCGCGGCGTACTGTCCGCCCGCAATCGTGGTCATCAAGGCTTCACCGGTCGCGACGAAGCTTGCGGGCGCCTCCACGCAGGCGTCGTAGCGGCACTTTTCCGGCGCAGTGATGCCCGGGTCGTCATGGCTGATCCCGTAACGGGGCCGATCGACCAGGTCGTTGGTGGCGAGCCATGGGTAGACGACCTGCTGCCAAAACGCCGACAGCGGCTGTCCGTACGGCCCGACGTGCCTCAAATACGCGACGCGAACGGGAGCACGGTCGATGATCTTCACCTTCATGGGAACCTCCAGCGGTGTGTGTTGGAAGGTCCCATCATCGGAGTCCGCGCTCGTGAGCGCCTGATCGTGCTTGCGCATCGCCTGATCCGGCTTGCGCTCTGGTCCGGCCGGCGTGTGCCCGCCATGGAACCGCTGGCTGCCGCGTCGTCGCGCTTGCTGCTGGCGCCAGTTCGTGGGCGCGCTTCCGAAGCGGGCCTTGAAGGCCCGCGTGAAGGCCTCGCTCGATCCGAAGCCGACCGACAGTGCGACGTTCAGGACCGGCAAACGGGGCTGGGCGGCCAGTCGCATGGCCGCCAGTTCGAGGCGCCGTCGCCGCAGGTAGTCGCCCAGCGTTTCACCCATCCAGGCCGAAAACAGCCGGTGGAAGTGAAAGGGCGAGAAGTGTGCGACCCCGGCCAGCTCGGCGAGCTCGAGCGGCTGGTCCAGGTGCAGGTCGATGTACTCGAGCACCTGGTGCATTCGGCGGGTGTACTCGACTCGGCCGTCACGGACGCTCATGAGGCGGCATTGTGCCGTGCCAGCTGGCCCGTTGTGCCGCCGCCGTTGTGCCGCCGGACTGTTCGGCGCTAAATTGACGCACGGGCGACTTGCGGGAGACGGCATGCATCGCAGCAAACTCGGCGGGTTCATCATCGACTGTCAAACTGAGGACCTGCCAGCGGCCGCGGCGTTCTGGAGCGGCGCGTTGGGCATGGCCCGTGAAGCGATCCCCGGCGCGGAAGGCGAGCTGTACATGCGCCTGGTCGACCCGTCCGGCCGGTTCGACGTGGAGGTGCAGAAGGTGGCTCATCCAAGCCGCGTGCACCTGGACATCGAAGCGGACAATATCGAGGCGGAGGTTCGGCGCCTGGAGGCCATCGGCGCCAGGAGAATTCAACAGGTCAAACAGTGGTGGGTGATGCAAGCCCCCACCGGCCAGCGATTTTGCGTCGTGGCGCCGACATCGCGGAACTTCGCCACCGAAGCGAACCAGTGGCCGTAACAGCTCCTGAACGAACGAGAGCGTCTTTTCCCCGAACGGGAATCGTCTTTCCGGCGCTGGGCGTTGGCTTCTACGTCGCAACGACCGCGGTCGGGCTGGGCGGCAACAGCGTTTTCACGCCATCCGGCGCCGCGTTCCTGCTGATCCTCGTGATTCTGATGTTCGGGGCGGTATTCGCCGCGGTCCACCACGCCGAGGAGATCGCGCACCGGGTCGGCGAGCCCTACGGCACGCTGGTGTTGTCGCTGGCGGTCACCGTGATCGAAGTGGCGCTCATCCTGTCGATGATGCTGGGCGGGCCGGGCAATCCCGTGCTGGCGCGCGACACGGTCTTTTCGGTGATCATGATCGTATGCAACGGGCTGGTGGGACTGTGCATCCTGACCGGGGGGCTGCGGCACCGCGAGCAGGAATTCCTGGTGCACGGCGCCAATTCCTACCTGGGCGTTATCGTGACCCTGGCGGCCTTGACCCTGATGTTGCCGAACTACACGACGACGATTCCGGGACCGATCTTGTCGACGAGCCAGCTCGGCTTCGTGAGCGCTGTCACCGTCGTGCTGTACGCGGTGTTCCTTTACATCCAGACCGTGCGCCACACCGCCTATTTCGCGGCAGCCCCCTCGCCTTGCGAAGCAGTCGCGGCCGATGCGCACGCCCGGGGCGCCGCGCCCGTCAGCATGACCTGGACCAGCGTGCTGCTGGTGGCTTCGCTGCTGATCGTCATCCTGCTGGCAAAGAAGTTCGGGTCGGGGGTCGATGAAGTCCTCGGGCGGGCGGGCGCGCCCGCCGCCGTATCGGGCCTGATCGTCGCTCTGCTGGTACTTCTGCCCGAGAGCATGGCCGCGGTGCGCGCGGCCTACCGGGACGAGTTGCAAAAGAGCCTGAATCTCGCGCTGGGCTCGTCGCTCGCGACCATCGGATTGACCATTCCCTCGGTTGCCACGGTGGCCATCCTGCTCGACAAGGAGCTGGTGCTCGGGCTTGCGCCGAAGGAAACGCTGCTGCTGGTGCTCACCATGGTCGTGAGCGCGCTCACGTTCGGCACCGGCCGCACCAACGTGCTGCCGGGCCTGACCCACCTCGTGATCTTCGCCGCCTTCGTGTTTCTCACGTTCGTGCCGTGACCGATCGAGTTCTGCGCGGAAGCTGTCCCCTGTATCTCGCGTTGATTTCGAGATGCCCAAAGGGCCATTGACGCAGTGGATGTTCACGCCACCGCTCGACCACGCACAGAGGGGCGCAGTATTCGGGATCGGCCTTTCCGCGCGGTGTGGTTAATGCTCGATCCTGGGGCGATCTGTGCTGAAATCTGCGCGGCCGAATGATTGCGGCCCCTCGCTGGCGCAGGAGAGCGGTTGTGCAGGACGCAGGCATGGCGCTGGTGGTGGATGGCCGCCATCGGCCGATCGAGATCGGTGCATTTCGCTGGTCCAGTGCGCACACTGCCTGGGCCGGCTTTCCCGTCGAGTGCCGCCTGATCGGCGCGCGCGGCAGCCTGGAAGAGTTCGGCATAGAGCGCACGCTGCTCGGGCTTTGCACCAGCGGCAAAGGCACGCTGTGCGTGCGCGAAGGAAGAAGTGCGCGCCGCCTGCAGTCCGTGCCGGGACGATTCTCGCTGCTCGCCCGCGGCTTCGAGCAGCGGCCGCTCGCCTGGACCGGTACGCGCGAAATGCTCTATGTCGCTCTGGATACCGAACAGCTCGAACGCCTGATGGGCCACGACTCGGCCGCTCTGCGGTCGAACGTCGAGCCGCAGTACGCCATCAGTGACCCGCAGGCCGCCTCGATCGTACTGAACATGCGCAACGAGATACTGGCCGGCTGTCCGGCCGGCCGGGTCTATGGCGAGGCCCTGTCGCTCGCGCTGGCGGCGTACCTGTTCGGGCGCTATTCCCATCCAGCCGCGCGGGCAGAGCCGCGCACCGTTGCACTGTCAGCGGCGCAGATCCGCCGTGTGCGTGAATACGTCGGTGCGAACCTGGAGCGCGACATCGGCCTGACCGAGCTGGCCAATCTGGTGGGATTGAGTCCGCACTATTTCGCGATGCTGTTCAAGAACGCTTTCGGCGTCTCGCCCCACCGCTACGTTCTGACGCAGCGCGTCCACGAGGCCAAGCGGCTGCTCTCGGGAAATCGGATGGCGATCTCCGAGGTGGCGCTGCGGCTCGGGTTCGCCGACCAGAGCCACTTCTCGCAGGTGTTCAGAACTTATGTGGGAACGACGCCCAAGCGCTACCAGTGCACGTGCTGAACGCCGGCCGACCTAGTGCGCGTAACCGAATGAGGCGATGACCGCCCGGGCGGCGTCGCTTCGCAGGTAGTCCAGAAAGCGGCCGGCAGCGCGTTTGTGGCTGCCCTGGGCGAGGATGATCGCGTCCTGCCGAATGGCCGGATACAGCTCGGCCGGAACGATCCAGGCCGATCCCTGAACCTTTCCGTCTTTCATCACCTGGGACAGGGCGACGAAGCCGAGCTCCGCGGCGCCGGTTGAGACGAACTGGTAGGCCTGCGTGATATTTTCGCCCTGAACGATCTTCGGCTTCAGCGATTCGTAAACGCCCAGAGCCTTCATCACCGCAACCGCGGCGGCGCCGTACGGAGCCAGAACCGGATTCGCCACCGACAGGTGCTGGAAGGCGGCCTTCTTGAGCACCTCTGCGCCCGAATCGACGGTTCCCTGCCGCGGCGACCACAGCACGAGCTTTCCGATCGCGTAAGTGAACTCGCTCGCGGCCACCGCGCTGCCTTCGGTCGCGAGTTTCTTCGGGGTCTGTTCGTCGGCCGCCAGCAGCACATCGAACGGCGCGCCATTGCTGATCTGGGCGTAGAACTTGCCGGTGGAGCCGGACACCAGTTCGACCTTGTCACCGGTCGCCTGTTCGAACGACGAGGCGATCTGCTGCATCGGTTCAGCGAAGTTGGCCGCGACCGCGACCCGCAGCTCCTCTGCGGCCGCGTGCGATGCGATCAACCCGGCAACGAGCGTGGTCGCCAGACCGCGCATCATGGGCTTCACCGGATGGGACGCGATCAATCGAACCGGAACAGCACCACGCTGGATGGGCTGACCGCGGCGCAGCAGCGCTTGCCGACCTTCAGCGCAAGCTTGCCGAGGCCGTCCCGCGCCAGGATCGCCGTGACACTGCGGCCGCCTTCCAGCGCTACATTGACCTCCGCGTGCGCCGGCGCCCGGTGGACGCGGGCGACGCTGCCCCACAGGACGTTTCGCTTCAAGCGGGGCGGCGCCGCATCGGTACGCAGGATCACCGAGGCCGCCTTGAAAAAGGCATGCACTTCGGTCCCGATGTGCAGATTCAGGCCCTCGGCGCTTTCCTGCGTGATCAGCGACGAGATTTCATGGCGGTCGTCGATGCGTATGCGGACCTCGACGCCGTGCTGACTTTCGCTCAGAGCTGTGATCGGGCCGACCAGCCGGTTGCGCGCACTGGTCCGCACCGACACGCTGCGCAACATGCCCTGAAAGTGCCGCACGTCGCCGGCCCCGGCCTCGCCCAGGCGGTCGGCCAGCCGGTTCAGCCCCTGCTGGTATTCCTGCTCGACCGCCCGGTACATCGCGATCATCCGCCGGCCATATGCGGTCAGGGTGGTCCCGCCGCCGTGCCGGCCGCCGATGGCGCGCTCGACCAGCGGCTGCTCGGCCATGTTGTTCATGGCATCGACCGCGTCCCATGCCGCCTTGTACGACAGCGGCACGGCCCGGGCGGCCTGCGAGATCGAGCCGCAGCGATCGATCGCTTCCAGCAGGCGGATTCGCACGTCGCCCAGATAGGCGCCGACCTCCGTCTCCACGGCCAGTTTGCCGACCAGTTTATGGCGGACCGCGCGTCGTTCGAGCATGGCAGCAGCTCGATATTTACCCGATGATACGACGGTCCCGCCTTCGCCCTGCGGGCTTCGGCGGGCTTGCCCGCCGTAGCTCGCGCAGCGAGCGAAGGCGGGATTCAGAAGCTGAAGCGACCGCCGATGGTCGGATCGATGGTCACGTTGTACAGATAGCCGCTCGCGAGGCCGTCCGCCACGTGGGACCACATGGCGCCGGCGTAGACGTCGAAGTGCCGGTCGAATCGGTAATCGGCAACCAGCGAATAGGCCTCGAGGCGGCCGCTGCACGTACCGGACTCGCGCGAGGCGTTGCGGGCCTGATTGCCGCCGGGGCAGGTCGCCGTGGGGTTGTAATGATTCTGGATGTATTCATACCACGCGACGATCACGTCGAAATTCGGCGTGAACGAGTACTTCACGCCCGCCCACGGGATCTGCTGGATCCTTTCGTGCGCGTCGTACGCGGTGTTGTTGACGGCGCCCAGCACGTAACCGCCGATGGTCTCCGCGCCGATCGCCAGCGGGTGCGATGGCTTGCGGAAATGGACGTCCTCGTAGCCGAGAAAGACTTTGACGGCCCGGTAGACGAAACTCGCATCGAGCGAGGCGGTCCAGTTGTCCGAAACCGTCCCGCTGAGCGCGTTGTCCGGGGAAATGAGGTGAGCTGGCAGCGTGGCGACCTGCGCGGCCGTCAAGGCCGTTGAGCTGATGGCGCCGTGCTTGTTGACGTAGGTCGCATCCATCGACAGACCGCCGTAGTCGCCGCCCAGCTCGAACTCGGACGCGTTGCCCTGCGCGGAAGTGCCGTTGCCGGATTGGTACTGGGCGCCGATGCGGAACCGGTCGATCTGGTTGACGTACTTGACCGAGTTTTCCAGGCGTGCGTCCTCGGTGTCGCCGGAGCCCCCTGCGGCTCCCGAGAAGCCGATCACCGAGAAGGCGTACGAGCCGGCCAGCGGGTCGTACTTCAGAACATTGTCCAGCAGCAGCGAGTTCTGAAATCCCAAGGTCAACGTACCCCAGGTCCGCGAGTTGACCCCGGCGTACGCGCTCTGGAAGGGCTGTCCAGCACGGCTGGAGTCGGCGTTGGAGTTCTGGTTCACCGGTGCGATGCCGTTGTTCTGAACCATCGAGTGCAGGGCATCCGTGACTTCCCCGGACAGCGGGTTGAAGGCGGTCTCAAGCTTGAACACGCCCGACCAGCCTTCGTAGAACTCGTGGGTCCCCCGCAGGCCGACCTTCGACTGGCTCATCGCGTTCTCGGAGATCGTCGAAATCTTCCGGTTGCTGTTCTTCTGGATCAGGTATTCCTCGCCGGTCGTGAAGTAGTCGTTGAGCGGAACGCTGCGGGTCGCGTACGTGTATCCGACATCCACCGTTCCATACAGCGTCACGCCGAACCAGGTCAGGCTGTCGTCCGTGGGCTCGGCCGCAGATGCCGCGTTGGCAAAGCCTCCAAGCGCGGCCAGCGCGCCGGCTGCCGCCAGATATTTGTTCAAGTCAACCTCCCCCGAGGATCGTTCGCTATATCCTACGATACATAACGCTGGCTCCGCAAATGCCCGCTGTAATTGCGCAACGGTCCGGCCCGCCGCCCTTGACAGCCGCGCGGCGCCGCGGCCAGCCTGTTTGCTGCCTCCGGATGCATGTATATGCAGGTTAATTCGCGTGTACGATGGATCATTCCGGGGGGAGGACAGCAATGATCGGAACCTCGCTCATCATCGTTGTGCTGGCCCTGGCCGGGCTGGTTCTGATCTCGTTCGCGGCAGAGGCGATGCGAACGGAGCCGAAGGCCCCTACCTTTCTCACCTGGGCGCCGGACCTGGCGATTCAAACCGTTCGGATCGACGGCATCAGCCTGCGATACATCCGCACCGGTGCCGGACCGCCGCTGGTGCTGTTGCACACGCTGCGCACGCAGCTCGACATTTTTCAGAAGATGATCCCGGAGCTCGCCAAGGCCTTCACCGTCTACGCGCCCGATTACCCGGGGCATGGCTGGTCGGATATTCCCCGGACCGATTACTCGCCCGCATTCTTCGTCGAGTCCGTCTCCAAATTCCTGGACAGCCAGCGCATCGAGAAGGCGACGGTCGCCGGCGTGTCGATCGGCGGCACGATTGCGCTGCTGCTGGCGGCGCGCCGCCACCCCGCGGTGGCGCGCGTGGTGGCGATCAATCCCTACGACTACGCCAGGGGGCTTGGCATCACGCGTGCCAATTTCGTGGCCTGGTTGATCTTCTCGGCGGCCCGCTTACCGGTGGTCGGCGAAACCTTCATGCGTCTTCGCAATCCTCTGGTCGAGTCCCAGATCATGGCGGGCGGGGTGGCCGACCCTGCCTCGCTGCCGCCGTCGTTCCTGCGCGAGACTTACGCAGTGGGCTGCCGCCGCGGCCACTATCGGGCCTTTCTGAACCTGATCCGCCACGCTGACCAATGGGACGACGCGAAGGCGGAATACGCGAAGATCACCGTCCCGGTGCTTCTGATCTACGGCGACAAGGACTGGTCCCACGAGGCCGAGCGGCGCTCGACGTTCGAGAAGATTCCCGGCGCCCGCCTCGAAGTCATCAGCAATGGCGGCCACTTCCTGCCACTGGATCGCCCGCAGGAACTGACGGAGCTGGTGATCCGGTTTGCCGCGCCGTGACCGCCTCGCCGGCTACAGGTGGTGCAGCGTCTTGCTGGTCTTTGCCGTCGACGCCGCTTCGCCGGCCGGGCCGGCCGCGGAAGCCGCCGCTGCCGGCGCGTTGGGTGACGCCGCCGCCCCAGCCGGCTCCGGCGCGGCAGGGCCGCTCTCGCTGCTCGACTGCAGCGGGCCTTTGATGTGATCGAACGGCACGGTGGGCGAGAACGTCGGCAGGTTGTGGGCACGGACCTGGGTTGCGGCCTCGTAGCCGGATGCCAGCTTGATCAGCGTGGGTTCGCTGAACGCGGTTCCGAAGAAGCTGATGCCCAGCGGCACGCCGAACACGATCCCCGCCGGCACCTGAACGATCGGATATCCGGGGCCCGCGGCCAGGCTCGAGGTCCCGAATATGAAGTGGTCGCCGTAGATCAGGTCGGTGGCCCAGGCGGGATTGTCGGTGGCTGACACCACCGCATCCAGCTTGAAGGTGCTCAGTGCCTTGTCCATGCTGACGCCGGCGGCCTGATCGAGGTCCAGCGAAATGTTGTACGAAGCCTGGCCGGCGCTGTTGCTGCCGAAAAGGCCCGGATCCTGCGGTGCGTTCGGGTCCGCCGTGTTCAGCGAGTTGGCCAGCACGAAGATATCCTGGTTGAAATACGGCATCTCGACGTCGGCGTGGGCGTTATTGAAGTCGATGGCGGTCTGCAGCGTTCCGCCGGCCACCGGCACCCCGACGCGGGTCGCAAAGTAGGCGCGAGCGTCGTTCTTGAAGTCATACAGCAGCACGCCGGTCTCGCCGGCGGCGGGCGTGAAGACAAACCCCGCGGCGTCCAGATCGATCACGGTCGCGCCGGCATCGCTGAGCGCCTTGAACGCGGCTTCGATCGCGGCGGTGACGGCTGTCGGGGTGGTGACGTTGGGGAAGCCATTCAGACCGACCCGCGTGACGCCGATTCTGGCTCCCTTCAGCCCGTTCGGGTCCAGGAACTGGGTGTAATCCGTGGGAATGCTGGCCGGGCGGGGGTGCAGGCCGCGCCAGCCCAGCGGTACCGAGCCGGTAGCTGCATCCCGGCCATCGTACGTGCGGCTCTGCACCACGCTCAGCGCGGCGGCGGCATCGGCCACGGTGCGGGCGTGAGGGCCGACCGTATCTTGCGTGTGGGAGATCGGCACGACCCCGGCCCGGCTGACCAGCCCGACCGTCGGCTTGATCGCGACCACGCCATTGGCGTTGCCCGGACAGACGATGCTGCCGTCCGTCTCCGAACCGAACGACACCGTCGCGAAGTTGGCCGAGGCCGCGGCCGCGGAGCCCGCACTGGAGCCGCACGGGTTGCGGTCGATGCCGTAGGGATTGTGCGTTTGCCCTCCGCGGCCAGACCAGCCGCTGATCGACTCGAATGAACGGAAGTTGGCCCACTCCGACAAATTGGTCTTGCCCAGAATCACGGCACCGCCCGCGCGCAGGTTGGCAACGACGGTGGAATCCTTCAGCGGGGGCGTTCCGACCAGCGCAAACGATCCGGCGCTGGTCTGCATCCTGTCGCCGGTGTCGATGTTGTCCTTCAGCAGCACCGGGATGCCGTGCAACGGCCCCAGCACCGTGCCGTGACGGCGCAGCGCGTCTGCACGGCGCGCGAGCTCAAGCGCATCCGGGTTGAGCTGGATGATCGCATTGACGCCGGGACCATTTGAGTCGAGCGCCTCGATGCGCTCGATGTAGTAACGCGTCAATTGCTCGGAGGTCAACTGGCCGGCCGCCATCTGCGCTTGCAGTTGGGCGACCGTGGCTTCGTTGTACTGGGTGGGAACCTCCTGTGCTGCGGCGGCGGTTGATAACAGCAGCGCGATCGATGCAATGCGAGCGGTTCTGATGAGCATGTTGTTCTCCCTCGTTACTCGGCCGTCTGAACCGGCCTGAGAGCGCGTGGCAGCTTACGCCCAACCGGTGGCGCACTTCAATCGCAAACGTGCAACGCCAGCAACCGTGCAACGTGCAGGGCTTCTCGATGCGCGCCGTGCGCGATCTGTTGGCGGCAGCTGGTGCCGTCCGCGACAATGATGGCCTCGGGGTGATTGCGCACAGCCGGCAACAGGTTGGTCTCGGCCATCCGCATCGACACCTCGTAGTGGCCGGCTTCATAGCCGAAGCTTCCGGCCATGCCACAGCACGAGCTTTCGATCAGCTCAGGGTTGGCGTTGGGGATCAGGCGCACTACTTCGAGGATGGGTTTGACCGCGTCGAAGGCTTTCTGGTGACAGTGACCGTGAATCAGGAAAGGTTTTTCCGCGGCCTTGAATTCGAGCTCAAAACGGCCGGCGTTGACTTCCCGCGCGATGAACTCTTCCAGCAGCAACGCATGAGCGCCGACCGTGCGAGCGCCCTCACCCAACCCCATCGCCAACGCCTCGTCGCGCAGCGTCAGCAGGCACGACGGCTCCAGCCCGACCATGGCGATGCCCGCGTTGACCAGGGGCAGCAGCTCGTCGATCAACTGACCTGCGCTCGCCCTGGCCGCTTCGACCATCCCGACCGACAGAAAAGTGCGGCCGCAGCAAAAATGCGCACCGCGCCGGCGCGGGGTGTGCACTGTGTAGCCGGCCGCTTTGAGCACCCGGGCTGCGGCCAGCGCATTTTCTGTCTCGAAGGCGCCGTTGAAGGTGTCGACGAACAGCACAGCCGCTTTGCCGCCGGTGCGCGCGATGGCGATTGTCTCCTCGCGGCTGGCGAACAGCGCGCGGTCGGATGATCGCCAGAACGTGTCGTTTCGCCAGCGCGGAAGCGGACGGCGCCTTGACAGGTCGAGCGCCTTCTCGCTGAGCCAGGCGGCGCCGGGCAACCGGTCGCGAAGGTTCAACAGCCACGCGGCACGGCCGGCCAGATGCGCGTAGTGCGGCAGTGTCCCGATCAGGCGGTCCTTCAGCGTGTGACCGTGACGCGCCTTGTAATGCGCGAGAAACTCCACCTTCATCCTGGCCATGTCGACCCCGGTCGGGCACTCGCGCCGGCAGCCCTTGCAGCTCACGCACAGGTCCATCGTTTGATACAGGTCCTGGCTCGTGAAGGCGTCCGGGCCGAGCTGGCCGGACAGCGCCAGGCGCAGCGAGTTGGCCCGCCCGCGCGTCAGATGCTGCTCGTCGCGGGTGACGCGAAAACTGGGGCACATCGTGCCGGCGTCGAACTTGCGGCAATGACCGTTGTTGTTGCACATTTCAACGGCCTTGGCGAATCCGGCCGTCGTATCCCCGCCCGTGCCCGGCGGCGTCGTGCGCTCGGTCAGCGGGTCGTTCTGCACGTTCCATGCCGACCAGTCCAGTGCGGGAGTCAGCGCGATGGTCCGGTACGGCTGCGGCGCGCTGGACGGTGGGAAGCGGAACAGCGACTCGTCGTCCATCTTCGGCGGGTCGACGATCTTGCCCGGGTTAAAAAGGCCGATCGGGTCGAGCTCGCGCTTGATGCAGCGGAAGGCCTCGGCGATGGCCGGGCCGAACTGCCATTCGATCCACTCGCCGCGGCACAGCCCGTCGCCGTGCTCGCCGCTGTAGGCGCCCTTGTACTTGCGCACCAGCTCGGCCGCCTCCTCGGCGATCGCCCGCATCCTGGCGGCGCCGCCCTCGGGGCCGCCGCGCCGCATGTCCAGGATCGGCCGCACGTGCAACGTTCCGACCGACGCATGCGCGTACCAGGTTCCATGGGTGCCGTGGCGGGCGAACACTTCCGTCAACGCGTCGGTGTAGCTCGCCAGATGCTGCAGCGGCACGGCGCAGTCCTCGATGAAGCTCACCGGCTTGCCGTCGCCTTTCAGGCTCATCATGATGTTCAGGCCGGCCTTGCGCACTTCCCATAGATCGCGCTGCGGCGCATCGTCCGGCATCTTGACCACGCTGCCGGGCAGCCCCAGCTCGTCCATGACATCCACCAGGTCGGCCAGCCGGAGCAGCAGCGCTTCTTTGTCGTTGCCCGAGAACTCCACCAGCAGCACCGCCGCCGGTTCGCCGATCAGCGCGGATTCGATCGTGGGGCGGAATACGGGGTTGGCCCGGCTCAACTCGATCATCGTGCGATCGACCAGCTCCACCGCGGTCGGCCCCAGCTCGACCAGGTGCTGGGCCGCGTCCATCGCGGCGTGAAAGGTCGGGAAGTTCACCACGCCCAGCACCTTGGCGCGCGGCAGCTCCTGCAGCCTCAGGGTCAGGGACTTCGTGACCGCGAGCGTGCCTTCGGAGCCGACCAGCAGGTGCGCGAGGTTCACGCTGCCGTCGTCGGTGTACGGCCGCTCGCTGCGATTGTGGAAGATGTCCAGGTTGTAGCCGGCCACGCGGCGCAGCACCGTGGGCCAGCGCTCCTCGATGTCCGCCTGCTGCCGCGCGGCCAGGTCCCGCACGAACTCGGCGATCCGTGCCGCGCGGCCGACCAGGCCTGAGACCGGACCGAAATCGAGGAGCGAGCCATCCGACAGCCACGCGCTCGCGCCCAGCACGTTGTGAACCATGTTGCCATAGGCGATCGAGCGCGAGCCGCACGAATTGTTGCCCGCCATGCCGCCCAGGGTCGCCTGCGCGCCGGTGGACACGTCCACCGCAAACCACAAGCCGTGCGGCTTCAGCAGCGCATTCAGGTGATCCAGCACCAGGCCCGGCTCGACGGTCGCGGTGCGCGCCTCGAGGTCGAGCGCGAGCACCTGGCGCAGATACTTGGTGCTGTCGATCACCAGCGCGGCGCCGGTGGCCTGCCCGCACTGGCTGGTGCCGGCGCCG
>DASZFP010000131.1:0-13689 GCA_035939615.1 Burkholderiaceae bacterium
TGGCCTTCAGCGGCAGCATCGCGGCCGCGAGCGCGGCCGCCAACGCCTGCACCCGCGAAGCGCGGCGACCTGCGCGCTTGCCCCCGGTCAATCAGGCCCCGTGCGGCCGGAGCATTTCCAGCCTCGCAAGGAGTGCGAAAACGGCGCCCAGCGCCGCGCCGGCCACCACGTCGACCGCCACGTGCTGCTTGGTGGCCATGGTCGAGTAAGCGATGGCCACGCACCAGATCGCGTTGGCCCAGTTTGCGCTGCGCGGCAAACCCAGCGCGGGCAGCTGCCAGTTCAAACGGAACGCGGCATACACGGAGGCGGCCACGTGCAGCGACGGACAGGCATTGCCTGTGGCGTCCACTCCCTTCAGAAACCCCATGCCCGGATACAACTCCCAGCGAATGTCGGATGGCGGCACCGCGTTGGGCCAGAAGCGGAAGATCGCCAGGCCGGTCAGGCACAGCGCGCCCATCCACGCGCCGGAAACGATCACCTCGCGGCGAGTCGGCACCAGCATCTGCGGCAGCGTGACATAGACCCAGGCCGAGAAATACACGGGTAGAGCGAGCGGCTCGAATCCGATCAGCCGATCCACGAGAGTGACCGGGATCACATGCACGGGGTAGGCCGGGTGATTGAGCAGATAAAAGTATGCCGCGAAGAAAGACGCCAGGAATCCGAACGTTCCGAAGCACTTGAACCAGAAGTGCGTCATGATCGTCCAACCGAGCCGCCGCCAGTCGGAAGTGTCGACCACGCCCTGAAGCGCCGTCTTGTCGAAGCCGGCCATCGTTGCGGCGGGGCGCACTGGTTTCAACGATTCTCCCGATCGCGCCGCGCGCTCAATCGAACCCGGCGGCGGCTTTGCCGCCTCCGCGGGGCGCCAGTACAATGCCGCCCGCAGAAGAGCTGCTTTCGCCTTGACGGCTCGAGCGAGGCGCCGTGATCACAAACAGACGGACGTTGCATCTGGCAATCGTCTTGACGGCGGGGGCAGTGTATCTTGGACTGAGCTATTTTATAGCCGCGTCGCAACCTCCTTCGCTCCCGGCGACGCTGCTCGGGATCCTGCCGTTCGCGGCGGCCGGGGTGGCGGCCGCCTGGAATTCCCGTGCACGCCTGCTCGCGTTCTCGCTGTGTGGCGCGGGTGCCATCGGGGTCGCGTTGACCTTCGACCGGCTGCGCGGCCACGCGCAATGGATCTACCTCGTACAACATGCCGGCGCGATGGGTGCACTCGCGGTCACGTTCGGTGCCACCCTGGGCGCCGACCCCGCGCGGGCCCTGTGTTCGCGCATGGCCTCGGCGATGCAGGGGGGCACAGTGGACGCCGCTCTGATGCGCTATACCTGGAAGGTCACGCTCGCATGGACCGTTTTTTTCGGCCTGTGCGCGCTGGTCTCGGTGCTGCTGTTCACCCTTGGCCCGATCGAAGCCTGGTTCGCGTTCGCCGCCCTGCTGACTCCGGTGCTGCTCGGGGCCATGTTCGGCGGCGAATACCTGGTCCGGCTGTACGCGATGCCCGAGCACGCTCACCTGGGAATCGAGAAGATCATCCGGACCTACCTCGATTACTCCAAAGCTCAAAAGCTTCGCTGAGCAACGTGGATCGCCTGCCGCTGCTGCCCGACGGCGTCGCCGATTGCGCTCTGGCCTGCCGCAACGGGAGCCCGGTCGGGCGCGACGCGTTCCTGGCCGACGTGCTGGCGCTGGCCGGCCGCCTGCCGCAGACCGCGCACGCGCTCAATGTCTGCCGGGACCGCTACCGGTTCGCGGTGGCGCTGCTGGCAGCGATCTGCCGGGACGTCTGCACCGCCCTGCCCGGCTCGACGGCTCCTGAGAGCATCGCCGGCCTGTGCGCCGAGCTTCCTGGAGTCATCTGCCTGGGCGATCAGCCGGACCCTCAGACCACGAGCGCTCCCTGTATCACCGTACCGGACCATGCATCCGAAACACCCCGTGCCGCGCCGCAGACCCCGACGATTCGCGCCGACCGCGCGGTCGTGACGGTGTTCACGTCGGGCTCGACGGGCAGGCCGCGACCGCACCACAAGACGTTCGGCCGCCTGGTGCAGAATGCGCGGGCGGAAGCGTCCATCGTGTGGAGTGCGACCGGCGGTCCGTGTTCGGTCGTCGGCACGGTTCCCTCGCAGCACATGTACGGGCTCGAATCGACGATCCTGCTGCCGATCTTCGGCGGCGGGCGCCTGAGTCCGCGCGTTCCTTTTTTTCCGTCGGACATCTGCCAGGCGCTGGAGGAAATGCCCGAGCCGCGGCTGCTGGTGACGACGCCGTTTCACCTGCGCAAGCTGCTCGATGCGGGCCTCGACATTCCTGCCGTGGCGGCCGTGATTTGCTCGACCGCGACGCTGGCGGCCGCGCTGGCGCAGGAGGTCGAGAGGCGTCTGCGCGCTCCGTTGATCGAGATCTACGGCTCGACCGAGACCGGACAGCTCGCAACCCGGCGGCCCACCGTCCGCCTCGAGTGGGACGCCTACGCCGGCATCACGCTGTCGCAGACGGACGGCACAACCACCGCGGACGGCGCGCACCTGGAGCAGGCCTATGCGCTGAACGACGTGGTGGAGCTGCTGGGCCCAGCGCGTTTTCGCCTGCTCGGCAGGAATTCGGACATGGTCAACATCGCCGGCAAGCGCAGCTCGATGGGATACCTCAACCACATCCTCACAAGCGTGCCGGGCGTGCGGGACGGGGCATTCTGCCTGCCTGCGCGCAACGCGGTCGGCGACATTTGCCGGCTGGCCGCGTTCGTGGTGGCGCCGCAATTGAGCTCGAAGCAGATCCTGGCGGCCTTGCGCGCGCACATCGATCCGGTCTTTCTTCCCCGTCCGATCGTTTTTGTCGATCGGCTGCCGCGCAACGACACCGGCAAGATTCCGGCAGCCGCCATGGATGCGCTGATCGCCCTGCATCTTGCGCACAGGGCGTGAGGTTGGTTGCAGCCGCGTGAGCGTCCTGCCCGAGGAAACCTCCGCGAACCGGCAGCCCGAATGGATGCAGCGCACCGAGCGCGGCAACCGCTTCTGGCTGGCCGTGATGCGCTGGATGTCGCTGACGTTCGGGCGCAGCGTGTCCCGCGTGCTGCTTCCCTTCATTGCGCTGTATTTCACGCTGGCGGCCTCCGCGGTGCGCCGCTCCTCCCGCGACTACCTTGGACGCTGCCTGCAACGCCGGCCCACCCTGCTCGACGTGCATCGCCATATTCTGGCGTTTTCTGCCACGATCCACGACCGCGTCTACATCCTGAACGACCGGCGCGATCTGTTCGACGTACGCCTGTCCGGACTGGAGCGGCTGCAGGCGGATGTCGCCGCCCGGGGCGGCGTTTTGATGTTCGGCGCCCACCTGGGCAGCTTTGAAATGCTGCGCGCCGCGGCCCGGGATCAGCCGGGCCTGCACGTGGTCATGGCGATGTACCCGGACAACGCCCGTCAGGTCAACCGCACGCTGGCGGCCGTCAATCCGTCCGCCCTGCAGGACATCATCGAACTGGGCCACATCGACTCCATGCTGCGCGTGTATCAACGCCTGCAGGAAGGCGCCGTGATCGGAGTGCTGGCCGATCGCGCGGCCGGTCCGAGCCAATTCGTCCACGTTCCCTTTCTGGGGTCGCCGGCGCCTTTTCCGTCGGGCCCCTTCCGGATGGCCTCGATCCTGCGCCGCCCGGTGTATTTCATGGCGGGGCTGTACCGGGGGGGCAACCGCTACGATCTGCGCTTCGAGTGGCTGACGGATTTTTCACGGCCCGCCGGCCATCGCGGCAGCTCGGAACGGGAGCTTCTGGACGGATACGTGGCGGCGCTGGAGCGGCACTGCCGGTCTGCCCCCCATAACTGGTTCAATTTCTACGACTTCTGGAACTCGGCCAAGGCCGTCGCAGCCTCGGCGGAGACGGCCAGGCGCGACGGGGATTGATGTGTTGCTGCGACGGTGCACCGTTTGCCTGACGTTCGTGTTCGCGCTGCCCGCGATGGCCGACGATTTGCAGCTGCCGGACCTGATGCGTACGCTCAGCCATAACCAGCAGCAGGAGGCGACCTTCGTCGAAAAGCGCTACCTGAGCGTCCTCGACAAGCCGCTGGAATCCTCCGGCGAGCTGTACTTCATTCCGCCGAACCGACTGGAGAAACGCACGCTGAAACCCAAGCCGGAAACGCTGATCGTCGACGGCGATGTGCTGATCGTGGACCAGTCGAATCGGCACCGCTTCACAGTGAGTCTGCAGGAGCGCCCCGACATCTCGGCTTTCGTCGAAAGCATCCGCGGCACGCTGGCTGGCGATCAGTCCGCGCTGGAAAAGTTCTACTCGATCGAGCTGTCGGGTAGCGCGGATCGATGGCGGCTCTCGCTGGTGCCGCTGCGGCAGGAGATGATGCGGATCATCTCCCGCATTCAAATCGCCGGATCGCAGGCTGACCTGACCACCATCGAATTCGACTTCGCCGACGGCGACCGCTCCGAGATGCTCGTTGCCAAAGCGCGAAGCCGATGATGCCCGGGGGCCGCCTTCGGGCGCTGGTCATCCTGTTGGCGGTATGGCTCGCCTGCGGGTTCGTGATTGCGCGAACCCGCTTCGTTTCGGATCTGTCCGCCTTCATGCCGCGTTCCCCGACCGAGCGGCAGCGGCTGCTGCTGGAGCAGTTTCGCGACGGCGTGATCGCCCGCCTGGTGATGATCGGGATCGAGGGCGGCGACGCGCCGGAGCGGGCCCGGCTGTCGCGCGAGCTGGCGGCGAAGCTGCGAAGCGACCGGCAGCAGTTCGTCGGCGTGCAAAACGGCGATGCAGCCACGGCGCAGCGCGATCGGGACTACTTCCTTCAAAACCGCTACCTGCTTGCCCCGGACATCGCTCCGGAGCACTTCACCGCCGAGGGCCTGCATGCGGCCCTGCTCGAATCGCTCGACCGGCTGTCCGGCGACGCGGGGTTTCTGTTCAAGAACATTTTCCCGCGCGACCCGACGGGTGAGACCGTCAAGGTGCTCGAGCGCTTCGAGGGCCGCTCTCAGCCTCGCAGCGTCGAGGGGGTCTGGGCATCGCCGGACGGGAAGCTGGCGTTGCTGCTGGTGCAGACCCGCGCGGCGGGCTCGGACATCGAGGCGCAGTCCCGGGTCGTTTCGCACATTCACCAGGTCTTCGAGGCAATCGAGCACCGCAAAACGGACACCCGGCTCCTGATGAGCGGGACCGGGGTTCTTTCCGTGGCGTCCCGTTCGGCCATCGAAGGCGAAATAGCCCGGCTGGCGATGGCCAGCCTGGCGCTGGTCACCTGCCTGCTGCTGGCCGTCTATCGCTCGCCGGTGCTGTTCCTGCTGGGGATGGTTCCGGTCGTACTGGGGGCGCTGGTCGGAATCGCCGCGGTCAGCCTCGGCTTCGGCCAGGTCCACAGTCTGACGCTCGGTTTCGGCACCACGCTGATCGGCGAGGCGGTGGACTACTCGATATATTTCTTCATCCAGTGCTTCGGGGGGCCGCGCTCGGACCGCTTCTGGCGGACCATCGCGCTGGGCGTGGCGACCTCGATCGCGGGCTACTCGGTGCTGCTGTTTTCGGGATTCCCGAGCCTTGCCCAGCTGGGTCTGTACTCGATCAGCGGCCTGGTGGCCGCCGCGCTGGCCTCGCGTTACCTGCTGCCGGCCCTGATGCCGGGCCGGACCAGGCTGCGGGATCTTCGCCGCCCCGGCGCCGTGCTGGAGCGGCTGTTCAACCAGGCCGGACGGATGCGCTGGGGTGCGCTCGCCGTCGTGCTCGCGGCATGCGCCATCATCGTGGCGCATTCAGGGCGGATCTGGAATCGGCAACTGAACGCGCTCAGTCCCGTCGCCCACCAGGATCAGCGCACGGACGAGCGGCTTCGAAGCGGCTTGGGAGTTTCGGACATGCGGTACGTGGCCGCGTTCGCCGCCCATGACGAACCATCCGCGCTGGAGCAGGCCGAGCGGGCCGGCGCTGTCCTGCAGAATCTGGTCGATCGCTCGGTCATCGGCGGGTACACCTCGCCCGCCTTCGTGCTGCCGAGCCTGGCTCAGCAGCGCAGCCGGCAATCCGCGCTGCCGGATCCCGCGGCCGCCCGGAGCCGTCTGAACCAGGCCATCGTGGGGCTGCCGATCCGGGTCGATCGCCTGAGCGGTTTTTTGTCCGACTTGCAGGCTGCGCGCACCCGCGCGCCGCTGACCCGGGCGGACCTGGATGGCACATCGGCCGAGATGCTGGTCGATTCGCTGCTGGTCAAACGCGATCACGATTTCCTGGTGCTGCTGCCGTTGCGTACGGCCGGGGCGGGCCCGCCCGCAGACCGCATCGACGTCGACGAGGTCGGCCGCGCCCTTGGCCAGGCGCGGCTGGGCGAGGTCAGGGTAGTCGACATTCTCGAGGAGACGACCAGCCTGTTCGACAGCTATCTGCGTGAAGCGCTGATGCTGGTGGCCATCGGCTGCGTCGTCATCGGCGGCCTGCTGTTGGCTTCGTTGCGCTCGCCCCTGCGCACGCTAAGAGTGGCAGCGCCCCTGGCGTGCTCAGTGGCCTGCGTGACTGCGACGTTGCTGCTGTGCGGCGTCCAGCTGACGATCCTGCACCTGGTCGGTCTGTTGCTGGCGGTCGCGATCGGGTCCAACTACGCGCTGTTCTTCGACATGGACCGCGCCGTCGAGGACCGCGGTCAGGTCCAGGTGTCCCTGGTCGTCGCCAACCTGACGGCGGTCAGCAGTTTCGGACTGCTCGGCTTTTCCAGGGTCCCGGTCCTGTCGGCGATCGGGACCACGGTCGGCCTGGGAACGTTTCTGGCGCTCGTCTTCTCTGCGATGCTGACCCGGAGCCGGCCGTACCCGGACGGCGCCGGACCGACTTGAATTCGCGCACCTCATCAGGGCAGGGCAGCCTGGATAATGGACATTCACCCATCGAGACGACGATGCGCGCCTGGCGGCCGACCGCCTTTCTGAAATTCAGCTTCGCGCTGCACGCGGTGGCCGTGCCGCTGGTGCTGGTCGCGCCGCCTATGTGGCTGTGGGCCTTGACCGCGGTGCTGTGCGATCACGTTGTCATCACGCTGGCGGCGCTTTGGCCGCGCAGCACGCTGCTGGGTCCGAACCTCGTCAGGCTGCCGGACTCGGCTGCCCGCCGGGGAGAAGTCGCGATCACGATCGACGATGGCCCGGATCCGGAAGTGACGCCGCAGGTGCTGGCGCTGCTGGATGAATTCGGGGCAAAGGCGAGTTTCTTTTGCATCGGCGAGCGCGCTGCCGCGCAGCCGGAGCTGTGCTGCCGGATCGTCGCCGCCGGCCATTCGATAGAAAACCATGGGCAGTTGCACCGCAAGCACGCCGCGCTGCTGGGCTACCGGGGCTGGCTGAAAGAGGTCGGCACCGCCCAGGAAACGCTGACCGCGCTGACCGGGCATCCACCCCGCTTCTTCCGGGCGCTAGCTGGACTTCGCAATCCGTTCCTGGAGCCGGTGCTTGGGCGTCTCGGGCTGCACCTGTCGAGCTGGACGCGCCGCGGATTCGACACGCTGGTCGGCGATCCGGATCGCGTGCTGTCGAGCCTGACGCGCAACCTGGCCGCCGGGGACATCCTGCTGCTGCACGACGGGCACTGCGCACGCACCCGCTCCGGCCGGCCGGTGATTCTCGAGGTGCTGCCCCGACTGCTCACGACGCTTCAGGCCAGCCGGCTCAAGCCTGTCAGTCTGGCGTCCGCATGTCGCCCCAGCTGAAGCGAAGCCTGCTGAGTCTGGCCACCGAGCCCTACCGCCTGACCGGAGGTTTCAATTACCGGTGGGCGTTGGGCAAGCTGCGCTACGACCCGATGTTCGTCGCGCTGCTGGATCAGGGCGTCATTCCCGATGGCGCTCAGGTGCTGGATCTGGGTTGCGGCCGAGGCCTTCTGGCGGCCTGGTTCCTGGCGGCCGAGCAGCTGGCGGCTCGGGGGCAATGGAGCGGAGTCGTCGCGCCTCCGCAGGGCCTGTATTTCCGCGGCGTGGAACAGCTCGCGCGCGAGGCCGAATGCGGCCATCGCGCGCTGCAGGCTGTCTATGGAAACCGCCTGGAAATTTCGACCGGCGATCTGCGCGAAGCCAACCTGCGAAACGCCGATGTGATCGTGATGCTCGATGTGCTTCACTACCTGTCGTACGCAGAGCAGGACCGGCTGCTGGACAGGGTCCGCGCGGCCCTGGGTGCCGGCGGCCTGTTCGTGACGCGCGTCGGCAACGCCGGCGCCACGCTGCGCTTCAAGCTGGGCCACTTCTCGGATCGCCTGGCAGCGTTCATCCAGGGGCAGCGGCGGCAGCAGGTGTGGTGTCGACCGGCGGCGGCGTGGATCGCAGCGCTCAAGTCCAGGGGATTCGCGGTCAAGGCCCAGCCGATGAGCCGGGGCACGCCGTTCGCGAACGTGATGCTGATCGCGCAGGTCGGTTAGACGCCGGTCTGCTCCAGGGCCAGCGGCAGATTGCATCGGGCCGCCCGCAGCCACCGTGCCAGGACCCGGAACTTTGTCCTTTGATCCGCGTCCAGGTCCGCATAGAGGCGACGCGCCGTATGCTGGTCATCGGCGCTCCAGGTGCGCCGCGGCCGGCTCCTGAAGACGATCATGAACGGCGCCAGCGGCGTCACGCAGCGCTCGATGCCGCCTCCCAACGCGGCCGCGGCGCTGGTGAGCTCGTCCACGCTGAAGGCGGCCCGAAGCGACTGGAAGTACTCCTGCGTGAATGTCGCGGATTGCTTGTGCCGCCAGTTCAACGCAAAGTGCCGCTGCGTGGCCAGCCGCTTCAGGCGGCCGAAGTCCACGATGTATGCCCCGCCCTCGGCCTTGAGCACGCGCCTTGCCTCGCGCATCGCCCGGTGCAGCGCGGCCACGTCGGCCAGGTGATGCAAGGACATCGTGCAGACGACGCAATCGACGGATCGATCGTGAAAGCCCGCCAGGTCGGTCATGTCGCCCTGCACCAGGTCCGTGTTGTCGATTCGGCACCGCTGCAGCGTGGCCCGCGCCTGGTGCAGCATGGCGGAGGATGCGTCGAGCCCGACGAACCGCGACTGCGGATTCAGGCGCGCGACCTGCGCCAGCTGGTTGGCAGGGCCGCAGGCGAGGTCCAGCACGGTATCGCCCGGCGAGATCACCGAGGTCATCTGCACGGCGTGGTACAGCACCATGAACGCGAGGATCCCGTCCTCGCGGCCGGCCTCGCCGAATGCCGCATTCTGCGCGGGGTCGCTCATGACCAGTTCGGCCTCCGGCACCCGCGCCGAGATCCGCCGGCTCAGGCGCTCCAGAACCAGATGCATCATCATGGCGGAGCCGGACATGCGCGCCCCCTCCCTATCGCTAGGCGAGCTCCTCCAGGAAATACTCGCGCAGCGTCCTGGTGAACGCTCTCGGATCGGACGGCGGATCGAAGCGCCGGCCCAGCCGGATCCTGAATTGCATCGGCATGTCGGGGCGCTTGAGGAACGGATAGCCCTTGCCGAGAAAATTCGAGTCCTGCTCGATGAAGACGGTCTGTATCGGAACGCCCGAGCGGTATGACACGTAGGCGACTCCGGCGCGAAACTCGCTCAGCGGCGCCGACTGCGTGCGCGTGCCCTCGGGGAACAGCAGCAGCTGGCTGCCGTTGCGCAGCTCCTCGATGGCAAGGCTGACCGAACCGAGGAACCAGTCGTTCGGGATGTACCGCGCCAGACGGGATCCGGCCCCCCACAGCGGATTGCGAAGCAGCGAGGCCTTGAGCACACACACGGCGTTGGGCAGCCTGGAAATGACCATCAAGGCATCAAGCAATCCCGGGTGGTTCGCCGCAATGATGAGCGGGCCCGCGTTGCGCAGCGCATCCAGCGCTTTGATATCGAAGCGCGCCACGCCCGTCAGCACCAGACTCAGAAGATAGGCACGAAAGCCGTACGTTGCCAGGCGGCGGCCCAGCCACGCTCCCGTGCGCGGGGGCACCACCAGGGTCAAGGGAAGCGCGACCGCCGAGAACAGCAGACAGCCGATCCCGAGTGTCGCGAAGCCCAGCAACAGCGTGCAATGCTCGCGCAAATGCCGGGCGGCGACCCCGATCCGGGACGACGTCGCCTCGCGCGGGCTCGTGGCGGCTGCGGCTGCCGGGGCCTTCAAGCTGCCTCGCAGAACCCGAATCCCTCGATCTCGACCAGCAGGTCGGCCCGGCAAATATCGGCCTGAAACCATGTGACGTCGGCGCGATCGCCCAGCGTCTCGCGCAGCACCGCTGCGACCGCCTCCCGGTCGCTCGCGTGGCGCAGGAAGACCTTCAAGCACAGGGACCGTGTCGAAAACTCGCCGGCTCGCGTCTGCAGGTTGGCCTGCTCGACCACCGCATCGAGGTTGCGTAGGGTCTCAGCCGCTTGGGCGGCGACGTCTCCGATGTGGACGCTCAGGTGACCCACGATGCTCGCGGTGCCCGAGATGAACAGGGCCGCCGTTCCCGGCAGCGCCAGCAGCGTTGCGCGGGAGAAGGTCGGGCTGCGCGGTCCGTAGCGCCCCGGGTAATGGTAGGCGCTGATCTGGCGGGGATTTTCGATCGCCTGTGGCTCGACATTGGAGGCCAGGAAATCGACGATCAGCTTTCCGCCGGGCGTTCCCAGCGCACAAGCCGATGGCGCTTTGGCCGGGCCGGTCCGGTGCGCGCCGTCAAACGCGTCCTGCCTGCCGATATTGAACTGCCGGTAGCGCTCCAGGCCGTCTTCGCACTCGTTGATGCGAGGCAGGTAATTCCAGCATCGCACCAGGTGCGGGAATCCCGCCTGGTCAATCGCATCGAAAATCGCTGCGTAGGCGCTCTGGGTGGCCCGTTGGACGGCGCCCATGGCCGCGCCAGACGGAAAATCGGCCTCGTCCACCGCGATGTATCCGAGCAGCACGTGCTGGTTGTGCCGGTATCGCAGCTGGCCTCGCGCGCCGTTCTCGAACGGACCGCCGACGGCCCAGATCGCGTGCACCACGCGCTCGTCGGACAGGACCGGCAACTGCACCACGCCGAGGGGGCTGAAGGGGGCGCCGTGCTCCGCGCAGCCATAGGTCACGGTGGCGAGCACGCGATCGGGGTCGACATCATCGACCGTCGCCTGCATCCGCAGCGCCAGGGCGTCCGAGTGCATCGTCATGACGCGGTTCGGAAAGCGAGCACGGCGTTGCTGCCTCCGAAAGCGAAGGAATTGCTCAGAGCGGCGCGCAGATTCGTCCGCCGCAACCCTTCGCCCATCACATGGCGCACGCCCTCGCATTCGGCCGCGACTTGCAGAAGGTTGGCCGTCGGGGGAATCTCGTCCCGCGCGAGCGCAAGAACGGTTATCAGCGCTTCGATGGCACCGGCCGCGCCGAGCGCGTGACCATGCATCGACTTGGTCGAGCTCACCGCCAGGTCGCCCGCGTGCTCGCCGAACACCGCCGTCAGGGCGTTGATCTCGATGGCGTCGCCTTCGCGCGTGCCGGCGCCGTGGGCGTTCACGTAGCCCACGTCGGACGCTTGCAGGCCGGCCTCGCGCATCGCGGCGTCGACCGCGCGCACCTGTCCGGCCGCATCGGGGCGCACCAGGTGCTTGTGGTCGCAGCTCTGGCCGAAGCCGGCCAGCTCGCAATAGATGCGCGCGCCGCGCTCGCAGGCATGTCCCCATTCCTCCAGTACCAGCGCCGCACCGCCTTCGCCCAGTACCAGGCCGGTCCGCCCCGCCTGGAATGGACGGCAGGCCTGCGGCGCGGTGTGCTCGTCGCATTCGGCAATCATGCGCATGGCCTCCCACGCGCGCATCACCGAAGTGGCCAGAGGAGCTTCGGAGCCGCCGGCGACGACGAGCGAGGCCTGCCCGCACTGGATGCGGCGAAACGCCTCTCCGATCGAGACCGCCGACGAGGCGCACGCCACCGAGTAGCTCAGGCAGGCCCCGCCCAGACCGAGCGAGATCGCAATGTGCGACGCGGCCGCATTGTTCATCGCCATCGGAACGGACAGGGGCGAGGCACGGTTCTTGCCGAGTTCGTACACCTCCGTGTAGCCCTTCTCGATGGTCAGCGTGCCACCGATGCCGGTTCCCCAGGAAACCCCGTGCGCGTCGCACGCGGCCAGATCGCGCGGCAGGCCGGCATCGTCCCAGGCGTAGAACGCGGCGGCCACACCGAGCTGGCTGAACCGGTCGGTCACGCTGGAGATCTGGCGCCCAACGGCCCGCTCGGCGTCGAATGCGGGGCAAAACACCGCCGGTTGCTCCAGGCGCGCGCTCGTCAACGGATGCCGGTACCAGCGAACCGCCGATTCGCCGCGCATTATCCTGGCGAAAAAGTCGCTGGCGTCGCCGCCGAACGGGCTGACCATGCCCAGGCCCGTTACCGCCACCCGACGATGCGTCTGCGAACTCATGCCTGCGTCTTGGCCCTCTGGAGCTTTTCGAATATCTCTATCAGTTGCCCGACTGTCTCCGGCTGCGGCAGGTCGTTGGGGAACCGAATGCCGAATTTTTCCTCCGCCTCGAACAGCAGCTCCAGCAGGTTCAACGAATCGATCCCGATTTCGAGCAGCTTGCTGTCCGCGGTGATATTTTCCGGCGGGTTGTCGGCATGCTTTTTTACGAATTCCCTGAGCAATTCGAGCGTGTTCATGAATTGGGCCGGTTCCTTATCGACTCTTGGGTGATGGCCTGCTCGCGACCGCGCATCCGCGGTGCCGGCGCGCGGCGAGCCGTTTACGGTCGGATGGCCTGTAACTGCGTGGCGTGCTCCGCACCGGATATGTAACGCATCGTCGCGCGTTTGCGATGAGGGCCCGCTTGCCACTCCTCTCCCATAACAATTATCACGCAAAGGCATTGACCGGCGCGATCTTAAATCGGCCGACGCGGGGTCGAGCGTCCGCCAGCGGGGTCTCCTAACTCATTGAAAGGAATGGGATTTTCCGGGGCGGCGGGCTCGCCCTGAAACGACCGCGGTCGGGCCAGTGGCGATCGGCATCGTCAGCGCGCTCCCGATGCAGCCCGTGCGCCCCAGCGCCACGCCAACGCGGTTATTCCCACATCGGCTCGCGCACCTTCGACCCATGCCTCTTTGAACCTTTTGCTGTGGTCCGGGATACACCGTCGCCCAGCGGCAACTGAGAAACCGTTGGTGCCCCGCTACTGCATGAGTCCGTTCTTCAGGTCGCGCAAAAGAAAGTCTTGCGCGTCGTCGCGCTGCACATTTACTTGCGAGTGGAGATCCAACATGTACAAACGAGCCTTCAAAGGGTTGATCGGTTCAAATTTCCTGATCGGCCTGACCGCAATTAGCGCGTTGGCGTTCGCCGGCGATGCCCTGGCCGGCGACCGCACGGTCAGCCCGCAATTCAACAAGCCCGGGAACGTCTTGATTGCGGATCAATTCAACAACCGCGTCATCGAGACGGACCAGAACGGCACGATCGTGTGGTCGTTCGGACTCGGGCCGAACGACTTCTCGCCACAATCGGTCATCGGAGTCAACGACGCTCAGCGCGTCGGGCGGTTCACTCTGATGGCCGGTACCGGCACGCCGTCGGGTGTGGTTTCGCAGGCACCCAACGGTGCCGTTGACAATCGCGTCGTCCTGGTGAGCCCGAAGGGCAAGATCGTCTGGCAGTACGGTCAGTTCGGACAAACTGGCTCGGGGCCTGACCTTTTGAATGTCCCGGTCCAATGCACGTGGCTGCCGAATTTCCA
>DASZFP010000132.1:0-18087 GCA_035939615.1 Burkholderiaceae bacterium
ACAGATGGACTGGCGGCGACGCCGGCCGCGGCTTGCGCCGCGGCCGGCGCACCCCGGCACGGCGCACCGGCTTTGGATATCAAACCGACCAGGTGACCCGGGGCACAGCTGCCAGTAGCGCCTTCGTGTATTCGTGCTCGGGATGCTCGAGCACGCGCTGCGCCGGGCCGGATTCGACGATGCGCCCGTCGCGCATCACCGCCACCTCGTGTGCCAGGAACTCGACCACGCCGAAATTGTGCGTGATGAACAGGTACGCGACCCCCAGCTCGCGCTGAAGCTGCGTGAGCAGGTTCAGGATCTGGGCCTGCACCGACACGTCCAGGGCCGAGGTGGGCTCGTCGCAGACGATCAACTGCGGCTGCACCGCCAGCGCCCGCGCGATCGCGATGCGCTGGCGCTGGCCGCCGGAGAACTCGTGCGGGTAGCGGTGCAGCGTATCGGTGCGCAGGCCGACCTGGTCCAGCAGCGTGGTGATGCGCTGGCGCCGGTCCCGCGACGACACCTCCGAGCGCAGCGTCGCGATCCCCTCTTCCAGGATCTCGACCACGCGCATGCGCGGGTTCAGCGATGAGTACGGATCCTGGAACACGATCTGGATCTTGCGCCGCGCGCGCTGCAGGGCCTCGCCCTGCAGCTGCGCCAGGGGTTCGCCGTCGAGCAGGGCCTCGCCCTGAACGCGCGCCACGTGCCGGTAAAGCTGCAGCAACGCCTTGCCGGTGGTGGTCTTGCCGCAGCCGGACTCGCCCACCAGCGCGAGCGTGCGGCCGGGGCGGATGGAGAAGCCGATGCCGTCGACGGCTTTGACGTAGCCGACCGTGCGGCGCGTCAGGGCGCTGCGGATCGGGAACCAGACTCGGTAGTCGCTGACGTGGAGCAGCGGCGCCTCGACCCTCACCCCCGACCCCTCTCCCGCAAGCGGGAGAGGGGAGGAACTGCGCTCCTCTCCCATTCCAGAGAGAGGGAAGGAGTTGCTCCCCTCTCCCACGGTAGTGGGAGAGGGGCCGGGGGTGAGGGCGATTGACGGAGCGAAAGTCTTGGCAGAGGGGGCCACATGCTCGGCCACATCCAGCAAGCACCGCACCGAGTGGCCCGGGGCCACCTCGCGCAGCTCCGGTTGAGTGGTCGAGCAACGCTCGATGGCGCTCGGGCAGCGCCCGACGAAGCGGCAGCCGGCAAAGGGGCGATCCAGGCGCGGAACGGTGCCGGCGATGGCGGTCAGCGCCTGGCCGCGCCGGGCCGATTGCGGAAGCGCCCCGAACAACAGGCGCGCGTACGGGTGGCGCGGGTCGGAGAAGAACTCGGCCGCGTCGGCCAGCTCGACCACCTGCCCGGCGTACATCAGCGCGACGCGCTGCGCGATCTGCGACACAACGGCCAGATCGTGAGTGATGAGCAGCATCGCCATTTTCTGCTCGCCTTGCAGCTGGGCCAGCAACTTCAGGATCTGGGCCTGGATCGTCACGTCCAGCGCGGTGGTGGGCTCGTCGGCCACCAGCAGCTCCGGTTCGGCCGACAGCGCGATCGCGATCATCACGCGCTGCTTCTGCCCGCCGGAGAGCTGGAACGGATACTCGCCCATGCGCCGCTCCGGATCGGGGACCTCGACCCGCCGCAGCCACTGCAGCGCGCGCTCGCGCGCGTCGGCCCCGCGCAGCGGCGTATGGCGCTCGATCGTCTCGATCAGCTGCCGTCCGATCGACAGCACCGGATTCAGGCTGGTGGCCGGCTCCTGGAAGATGATGCCGATGCGTCCGCCGCGCACTTCGCGCATCTGGCGTTCCGGCAATCCGGCCAGGTCGACGCCATCGATGCGGACCGCGCCGCCGGCGAGGCGCCCGTTGTCGGGCAACAGTCGCAGGATCGACAGCGCGGTCATCGACTTGCCGCAGCCGGACTCGCCCACCAGCGCGAAGGTGCCGCCGGCCGGGATCTGGAAGCTCGCATCGTCGACCGCGACCACCACGTCGGAGCCGGTGGCGATCTCGGTGCGAAGACCCTGGAGAGCGAACATCGTCGTTTCCATGGCCACCTAGCGCCGCGCAGCGCGCGGGTCGAACGCGTCGCGCACCGCGTCGGCGAACACGTTGGCGGACAGCACCAGCATGAACATGAAGCTGAACGAGGTCGCCAGCGTCCACCAGATCACCGGCTGGCGCCCCAGCTCGAAGCGCGCGGTGTTGATCAGCGTGCCGAAACTCGCCATCGATGGGTCCACGCCGACCCCCACGTACGACAGGATCGCCTCGGCCAGCACCAGCGACGAGAAGTTGATCACGATGTTGATCAGGATCACGTGCATCACGTTCGGCAGCAGGTGCACCCGCATGATGCGCACCGCCGGAACGCCGAAAGCGTGCGCCGCTTGCACGAAGTCGAGCTCGCGCAGCTTGAGCACCTCGCCGCGGATCAGGCGGCACAGGTCGGTCCAGGTCGTCATTCCCAGGATCACGCACAGGAAGAAAAGGCGCGCATCGGTGCGCTCGGCCGCGGTCTGGAACTGATCGGGGTGCGTGTCCAGGTACACGATCAGGATCAGCACGCCGGCCGCGATCAGCAGCACGTACGGAATCGAGTTGATCACCGTCACCACGTACTGGATCGCCTCGTCGACCACCCCACCCAGGTAGCCGGCCGCCAGTCCCAGCCCGGCCGCGATCGGCAACGTGACCAGCGTCGTCATGGTGCCGATCACCAGCGCGGTGCGCACGCTCTTGAGCACGACCGCCAGCAGATCGTTGCCGACACGGTCGGTTCCGAACACGTGGTACTCGGCGGCGAGGGAGGCGATAAGTCCCGCCAGCACGCAGACGGCGGCGGCCGTCGCCAGCACGGTGCGCAGCGGATACGCCGTGCGACCGGAGGCGATCTGCCGCGCAGCCGCCACGATTCCGATGCCGCTGCGGCGCGCCAGCCAGCCGGCCGCCAGCGCTGCGAGGCACGCCGCGGCGGCTGCCCCGGCCGCAATGCCGATCGCCGCTCGCGCGAACACGTCGGCGCGCCATTGCGCCGGCGGATCGGTCAGATCGCGGGCGGCATGCTTCAGCCGCGGGTAGTCGCGCGCCGCGCCCTGCTCGGTCACCTGGGTGCGCCTCTCGAACGCGTGGGTGGCCAGAGGCTGCGAATAGCTGGTTTCGGCCCCCTCCAGCTGATGAACCAGAAGCCGATCCAGCAGCGACGTGGTCACCGGCGAATAGGCCGCCGCCTCCCCGGGCGCGCTGGCCAGCCCCAGGCGGAAGTGCACGCTGTCGGCCAGGCCGAGCGCGACGAACACTGCCAGCACGGTGGCGGCGGCGGCGCCGGCCGGGTCCTTGAAGGTCTGGCTCCAGGTCGCAGCCAGGTGCGGCGTGCGCGCCACGCGCCAGCCGTACAGCAGCGCGCCGATGAACTGCAGGAACAGCACGGCATCGGTCCACAGCACGACCGGCTTCATCGCTCGGCCCTGCCGGCCGCGGCGCGCGCGGGACTCATCGCAGCCGCACCCTCGGATCGGCCCAGCCGTACGCCAGGTCGGTCAGCAGGAACGCCATGATGTAAAGCGCCGAGCCGATGAACACCATCGCCCGCACGATGTTGAAGTCCTGCTGCGTGATGCCCTCGATCGCAAAGCTGCCCAGGCCCGGGATCGTGAAGAAGGTCTCGGTGACGATGGTGCTGGTGAACACGACCGGCAGCAGCAGGCCGGAAGAGGTGATGATCGGGATCAGCGAGTTGCGCAGTACGTGCCCCATCACGCCGAACTCGCTCAGCCCCTTGGCGCGCGCGGTGCGCACGTAGTCCTTGCCGAGCTCCTCCAGGAACACCGCGCGGAACAGGCGCGCCTCCGGACCCAGATAGGCCATCCCGAGCACCGCCACCGGCAGCGCGACGAACAGCGCGCTGGATCCGCCCGACACGAACCCGGAGATCGGCATCAACTGCATAACGCGCGCAAAGACGTACTGACCGGTGATGATGAAGAACAGCGTGGAGATCGACATTAGCGCCACCAGCGCAATGACGCCGGCGCGCTCGAGCGTAGTGGCGCGAAACAGGATCAAGGTGAGGCCAGCGAGCACCGAGGCGGTCACCACCAGCGCCAGCACGGGCAGCGCGATCATCGCCGAGGGCACGACGCGATGGCTGAGCTCCTCGGAGATCACCACGCCCTCGTTGGTGCGGCCCAGATCCAGCGACACCGCCTTGCGCGTCGTCTCGAAAAATACCGTGTCGGTGATCTTGCCCAGGCCGGGGGCGCGCGCGTTCAGGAACAGCGGCCGGTCATAACCCTGCTGGGCCTTCCAGCGCTCGATCGCCTCGGCCGTGACGCGCCGACCGAGCTGCATGCGCGCCATGTCGTCGGGCGTGTTGACCGCGAAGAACAGCACGAAAGTGACTGCGTTGACGCCGAACAGCACCAGCACCGAATACAGCACCCGTCGCAGCGTAAAGGCGACCATCGGCTAGCCCGCTTTGGAGGTGGCGGTCCAGACCAGCGCGGTGCGGCCGTCGCGGCGCTCGCGCCGCTGCCAGATGCGCCAGGCGGGCCAGGCGAGCAGCGCCAGGGCCACCGCCAGCCACGCGAGCGGCCAGGCATGCGGCCGGTTCCACTGGCTGATGCGCGCCATCCGCAGCGCCGGATCGACCCTCAGGTACTGGAGGCGGTCCAGCACGATGATGGTGGGCACGCCGTTGTGCAGCCACTGTTGGTAAGCGCCCGTGTTGCCCGGAAAGATCCCGAACATCCAGATCGCCTCCTGCCGGGTTATCTGCACCATCCGGTCGATCACGGTCTGCCGCCGCGGACCATCGGGCAGGTCCTTCATCTGGCGGTACAGCGCGTCATACTCGGCGTTTTCCCAGTTGCTGTCGTTTTCACCCTTGGTCTTCACGCGCGCCTGCGGCCCGTACATCAGGAACAGGAAGTTCTCCGGGTCCGGGTAATCGCACAGCCAGCCCCAGAACCAGATCTGCTGCGCCCCCTTGAACATCCTTTCCTGGAAGCGGTTGTAGTCGGCGTTGCGCACCTCGAGCTGGATGCCGAGCTTGGCGAACTGCTTGATGACCCAGTCCAGGCGCGCTTGATACCTGGGCCCGACCCCGTTGACGTCGTAGTACAGCACCAGCGGCTTGCCGGTGCTCGCCTCGCGCCCGCCCGGATAGCCGGCTTCGGCCAGCTGGCGCCTGGCGTCCTCCAACGGGCGACGCTGAGCGCGGCCGTCGACCCAGACGTGCGTGACCGGGTTGACACCTTCGGGGCCGTCGCGGTGACCAAACAGGCCCGGCGGAACCGGCCCCATCGCGGTCTGCGCGGCTCCGTACTCGTCGTAGAAGGTCGAGATCCACTCCTCCCAGTCGGTCGCGATCGACAGGGCCTGCCGCAGTTTGCGGTTGCGCGCCGCCTGCTCGGGTGTTGCGCCCTTGCCCACCACCGGATCGAGCATGTTGAAGCCCATGTACCAGCTGTTGGGGTCCACGCCGGTGCGGAACACCAACCCCCGCTCGGTCATCATGGGCGCGCGGCCGGTACCCTCCACCATTTCCTTCTGCAGCGCGAACACGCGGTCGTAACGTTCGATCTCGACCGTGTCGTAGTAACCCTGCAGGAACTTGACGGTCTGAGGCTCCGATTCGCGCTCCAGCGTGGACACCACGCGGTCGACGAACGGCATGCGCTTTCCCGCATCGTCCAGCAGGCCCGCTTCGCGGTCGCCCGGCATGCCCTCGCTCGGGTAGGGCTCGCCGCGATAATTCGGGTTGCGCACCATCACGTAGCGCGTGGCGCTCTGCTCGACCAGCATGTACGGGCCCGTCCCGACCGGCCACAGGTTCAGCGTCAGCGCGCGCTCGCGCATGCCGCGCTGGGAGTAGAAGCGGTCGGCCTCCCACGGGATCGGCGAGAAAAAAGACATCGTCAGCCAGAAGCGGAACTGCGGATACTTACCCTTGATGCGGATCTGCAGCGTGTGATCGTCGAGCGCGCGCGCCCCCGACAACGGCTCCTGGCGCAGGTCGCGCCACGTCAGGTACTGGTCGCGCGCGCTCAGTCCCGCCAGGGCTCGATTGCGCTCGACCGTGAGGCGATCGCTCAGCTCCTGCAAACCCTCGATGAACTCGCTCATCAGCCCGAACAGGCGCGACGGCGTGGTCACGTAAGGACTGGCGAGGCGCTTGATCTGGTAGACGTAGTCATCGGCGGTGAGCTCGCGCGTCGCGGTGGCCGCGCCCGGCAGCGGAAAGTCGGCCGGCGTGGAGCGGTGCGCGATCTGCTCGAGGCTCAGGTCCTGGTACAGGTAGCGCCCCGACGCATCGCGCGCGAAGGCCGGATGCGGCGCGAACAGGATGCCGGGCTTGAGCCGGATCGTGTACACGCTGACCGCGATCCGCGCCGAGTCGGCGTCGTCCGGCAGGCGTTTGCCGTCGCGGTCCAGGTACACCACGTCCGGCAGCGCGGCGGCGGTGCGTCCTTCGAGCTGATAGGGCCGCTTCAGGTAGTGATAACGCAGCAGCGGCTCATAGATGCTGTAGGTCCAGGGCGTCTCGTTGATGTTGTACGAGCTGATCGGATCGAGGAACTTCGGGCGCTCCTGGAACGATGTGAACAGCGTGTTGCTGCCGATCCACTCCACCGGGTACGGCGCGTTCGCAACCGGCCCGCACGCGGCCAGCAGCAGGGCCAGCGCTGCGGCCGCCGCGCGCGGGTGTAGCCGTACCACTGGTGTCCTCCTGAATTTGCTCCAGGCCGGCATCGTCCCTGCGGCGCCGGCTCAAGCGCCGATTGTACGAAAGACCGGACCGAGCGCGCGCCTATCGCTCCCCGCCTTGCCCTCCGGCTCGCCCTCCGGCTTGCCCTCCGTAGCCTTGGCGAAGGAGGGAGCCTTGGCGAAGGAGGGAGCCTTGGCGAAGGAGGGAGCCTTGGCGAAGGCAGGGGGAGGTCAGCGCGGCGGGTCCAGCCCCAGGCTCTGGATCTTGCGGGTGATCGTGTTGCGGCCCAGCCCCAGGCGCGCAGCGGCCTCGATGCGCCGCCCCTGGGTCATCTTCAGCGCGGTGCGGATCACGGTGGACTCGAAGTGGCGCGTGAGCTCGTCGATCACGGCGGCGGTTCCCAGGTGCATCAGCCGCTCCACGTCGACCGCCAGCAGATCGGTCCAGCGCGGCTCCATGGCCACCGTCGCTGCAGCCCCCGAGGCCGCGATCTGAGGCTCGGGCCCGGGCGCCGCCGATGCCGGGGCGGCTTGCGCCGTCCCGGTGTCGCCTGCAGCCGGCTGCAACTCGCCGGGAAGATCCGAAACCTGCACCAGCTGGGCCGGCGCCAGTACCGTGAGCCAGTGGCACAGGTTCTCCAGCTGGCGAACGTTGCCGGGGAACGGCAGCTGGGAGATGCGCTCGGCCGCCTCCGGCGACAGGCGCTTGGCCTCGACCCCGAGGTCGCGCGCGCTGCGCAGCAGGAAATGGCGCGCCAGCAGCGCGATGTCCTCGCGCCGTTCGCGCAACGGCGGCAGCCGCAGCCGGATCACATTGAGCCGGTGGTACAGGTCTTCGCGGAACAGCCCCTGCTTGACGCGCTCGTCCAGGTCCTGGTGGGTGGCGGCGATCACCCGCACGTCGGCGCGCAGCGGCTGGTGACCGCCGACCCGGTAGAAGCAGCCGTCCGACAGCACCCGCAGCAGGCGCGTTTGCAACTCGGCCGGCATGTCGCCGATCTCGTCCAGGAACAGCGTGCCGCCCTCGGCCTGCTCGAAGCGGCCGCGCCGCATTGCCTGCGCGCCGGTGAAGGCGCCCCGTTCGTGGCCGAACAGCTCCGATTCGAGCAGATCGCGCGGGATCGCCGCCGTGTTCAGCGCGATGAACGGCTTGTCGCCGCGCGCGCTGTGGCGGTGCAGCGCGCGCGCCACCACCTCCTTGCCGCTGCCCGATTCGCCGGTGATCAGCACCGTGACCGACGACTGCGACAGGCGCCCGATAGCCCGGAACACCTCGTGCATCGCCGGCGCCTGGCCCAGGATCTCGGGCACCTCGCCGGCGGGCTCGTCCGGGCCGGCAACGCGCAGGCTTTCATCGACCGCGCGCCGGATCAGCGCGACCGCCTTGTCCACGTCGAACGGCTTGGGCAGGTATTCGAAGGCGCCGCCCTGGAACGCCGATACGGCGCTGTCCAGGTCGGAAAACGCGGTCATGATGATCACCGGCAGCGAGGGGTGGCGCTGCTTGACGGTCTGCAACAGCCCGATCCCGCTCACACCGGGCATCCGGATATCGGACACCAGCACCTGCGGGGTTTCCGCCTCCAGTGCAGAGAGCACCTCCTGCGCCTGCGCGAACGCGCGGCACGGCAGGCTCGCTTTGGCGAGGGCGCGCTCGAGCACCCAGCGGATCGAGCGGTCATCGTCGACGATCCAGATCGGTTTCATAGACGTCTCATGCCTCATCGCAGCGGCAGCAGGATCCGAAAGTCGGTCCGGCCCGGAACGCTTTCGAAATCGATCGTGCCGCCGTTCTGGTGAATGAATTCCTGCGCCAGCGAGAGCCCCAACCCGCTGCCGCCCTCCCGCCCTGACACCAGCGGGTCGAACACGCGCTCCTTCAGCTCCTCCGGGATGCCCGGACCATTGTCGATAACACGCAAATCCAGTGCCAGCTTGCTGGGACGGCGCAGCATCGTGACCTGCTGCGCCACCCGGGTGCGCAGCTGCACGCAGGCATCGCCCGCCGCGATGCGGCCGCGCAGCGCCTGGGCCGCGTTGCGAACCACGTTCAGCAGCGCCTGGATCAGCTGCTCGCGGTCGCCCCGGAACTCGGGCACCGAGGCGTCATAATCGCGCTCGATCAGCAGCCCGCTCGGATACTCGGCCAGGATCACCGAGCGGACCCGCTCGCACACCTCGTGGATGTTCAGCTCGGCCACCACGCGCGGGGCACGGTGCGAGGCGAGCACGCGGTCGACCAGCCCCTGCAGACGGTCGGCTTCGGCGATGATGACGCCGGTGTATTCGCGCTCTTCGCGCGTGCGCAGCTCGGTTTCCAGCAGCTGGGCCGCTCCACGGATGCCGCCGAGGGGGTTTTTGATCTCGTGCGCCAGGCTGCGCATCAGCCGGCGGTTGGCTTCGCTCATGTCGAGCTGGCGCTCCTCCCGGTTGACCTTGAGCTGCTGCTCGATCGGCAACAGCTCCAGCGCCAGCGGCGTGTCATCGATGTGCAATGCGGTGGCCACCACGTGCACCGGCAGCGGTTCGCGCAGCGGGCGCCGCAGCAGCATCGACTGCCGCCGCGTTTCGAACTGGCCCGACATCGCATCGTCCATCAGGCGGTCGATCGGCGTCGGGTCGTTGAACAGGCCCCGCGCCAGCTGCCCCTGAAGAATCCGGCGCGAAACGTCCACCATTGCCTCGGCCGACTGATTGACCCAGCGAACGCGGGCTTCGAAGTTGACCACCAGGACGGCGGTGGACAGCAGTTCCAGCCCCGCGTAGCCCGCCGTCGCGTCGGGCGCGAATGAGCTCGGGTCGGCGCGCAGTTTCATTGCGCGCCTTCAAATAGGCTGGGGGGTGAGGGATCTAGTAGCTGTGAGGCGCCAGCTCGCGCTTCAGCGAGGCGATGGAGCCCTCGGAGCGCTGGATATCGTCCAGCAGGCGCTGGGTGCGATCTCGATATCCGACCGAGCCGATGATTTCGCCGGGAGCCGGGTGGGGGGTGCCGTTGTTGAAGTCCTCGCGCAGCCGCGTCAGGCGCTCCTGTTCGATCCGCAGCTCTTCTTCCAGGATCCGGCGCCGGTCGACGTCGCGCATCCTCTGGGTGTCGCGGTCGACGCGGGGAAAGTTGGCCGGCGATACGCCCCGCGCCGCCGCACTCGGGACCGGGACCGGCCGCAGGGCCGGCGCCGAGGTCCCGGGGATCGTCGAGACCACTCCGTCGATCCGGTGGCAATCGTGCCCGGTGGCCGCGTTCGAGAAGGTCTTGTGCCCCTGCTCGTCCACGCAGGCCCAGATCGGCTCGGGCTGCTGTGCCGCCGCCGGAAGGGCGGCCAGCACAGGCCAAAGCAGCGGCCAGCACAGCGCACCAACAGGTCGGAGCAAGGGACGCATCGATTCGGGGCAAATGGTCAATCGCGCGGTCAGTGTACGCGCGGGCTCGTGGCCGGAGCATACCGATTGTGCGCTCATCCGACGGCATTTCCAGCCTTTCGCCCGGGATCCGGTCCGCGTCTTGCGGCAATGCAAAAAGGGGCGGTCGCCCGCCCCTCAGCGCTTCCTTAAACCTGGACTGCCAGGTCGGCCGCTGGCAGCAGCCGACGTCAGCTTCGGGTCCGAAAGGCAGGCCTTTCCTGAATCACAGCCCGTAGTACATATCGAACTCGACCGGGTGCGTCGTCATCCGGAAGCGGGTGATCTCTTCCATCTTCAGCCCGATGTAGGCGTCCAGCATGTCGTTGCTGAACACGCCCCCGCGCGTGAGGAACTCGCGTTCCTTGTCCAGGATCCCGAGCGCCTGATCCAGGCTGTGGCAAACCGTCGGCACCTTGGCCGCTTCTTCGGGTTCCAGGTCGTACAGGTTCTTGTCGATCGGATCGCCCGGATGGATCTTGTTCTGAACGCCGTCCAGTCCGGCCATCAGCATCGCCGAAAAGGCGAAGTACGGATTGGTGGTCGGGTCGGGGAAGCGCACCTCGACCCGGCGCGCCTTCGGATTGGAGACGTACGGAATGCGGCAGGCGGCCGAGCGGTTGCGCGCCGAATAGGCCAGGTTGATCGGTGCCTCGAAGCCCGGAACCAGCCGCTTGTACGAGTTGGTGCCGGGATTGGTGATCGCGTTGAGCGCGCGCGCGTGCCGGATGATGCCGCCGATGTAGTACAGCGCGAAGTCCGACAGGCCTCCGTAGCCGTTGCCGGCGAACAGGTTCTGGCCATCCTTCCACACCGACTGGTGCACGTGCATGCCCGAGCCGTTGTCGCCCACCACCGGCTTGGGCATGAAGGTGGCGGTCTTGCCGTACGAAGCGGCCACATTCCACACGGTGTACTTCAGGATCTGCATCCAGTCGGCCCGCTTCACCAGGCTTGCGAACTTGGTGCCGATCTCGTTCTGGCCGGGAGCGGCCACCTCATGGTGGTGCACTTCGACCTCGACGCCTTGCTGCTCCAGCAGCAGGCAGATCTCGGAGCGGATGTCCATCAGCGAGTCGGTCGGCGGCACCGGAAAATAGCCGCCCTTCACCGGCGGCCGGTGCGCCAGGTTGCCCGCGTCGTAGTCGATGCCGGACGACCACGGCGCTTCCTCCGACTTGATCTTCACGAAGGAGCCCGACATGTCGACGCTCCAGGTGACCGAGTCGAAAATGAAAAACTCCGGCTCCGGGCCGAAATAGGCCGTGTCGCCCAGGCCGCTCGACTTCAGGTACGCCTCGCACCGCTTGGCGAGCGAACGCGGATCGCGCTCATAGCCCTTGCCGGTAGTCGGCTCGACCACATCGCACGTCAAAATCAGCGTGTTTTCTTCGCGGAACGGATCCATCCGCGCCGTGCCGGGGTCCGGCATCAGCAGCATGTCCGATGCCTCGATCCCCTTCCAACCGGCGATCGACGAGCCGTCGAAAGCGTGCCCATCGGTGAACTTGTCGTCCCCGAACGCCTTGGTGGGCACCGAGACGTGCTGCTCCTTGCCCCGGGTGTCGGTAAAGCGCAGATCAACGAATTTGACTTCGTTGTCCGCGATCATTTTCATTACGTCTTTGGCCGACGTCATCGATGACTCTCCTCGACAAAGTGGAATGAATGCTTACGCCGGCTCCCTGGCCGGCCCGGCAATCAGGCTACCGGAAGCACGAAGCATGCCCCACGCACCCGGGCCGGATACCGCGCCCGCACCGGCGCCTCCGTGCGCCGGCCCGCTCGGGAGGCGGGCCGGACCGGCCCCGCCGCTGACCACGGGTGGCACCAGTATAGTGCATACGCACCACACCGGTGCGGATCAGGGGTGGGCAGGCCGAGGCAGGAAGGACGCTTGCAGGTCGTTCAGGAAGCGCAGCCCCAGGGGACTCGGGGCGATCCGGGTCGGATCGGGCACCACCAGCCCGCGCGCCTCGGCCGCAGCGAGCGTGTGCGACACCGCGTTCGGGGGCAAACCGGTGCGCTCGGTAAAAAGGGCCGCCGGCACGCCTTCGGTCAGCCTCAACGCGTTCAACATGAATTCGAACGGCAGCTCGCTGGCGGCGACCGTGACCTGTCGGCTGACGAAGCGGCGCTCGGCGGCCTTCTGCAGATACGACTCGGGCCGGCTGAAGCGCTCCTGGCGCACGATCGCGTCCGGCAGCGTCAGCTTGCTGTGCGCGCCGGCGCCGATTCCGAGGTAATCGCCGAACGTCCAGTAGTTCAGGTTGTGCACACAGCGTTGGCCGGGCTGCGCGTACGCCGACACCTCGTAGTGCTGGTAGCCGGCGCGGTGGGCCCGCTCCTGCAGCTGCTCCTGGATCCGGAAGGCCACGTCCTCGTCGGGCAGCTGCGGCGGAAAGCGGGCGAACACCGTATTCGGTTCGATCGTCAGCTGGTACAGCGACAGGTGCGGGGGAGCAAAGGCGAGCGCGCGCTCAAGATCGGCCACCGCCTGATCGACGCTCTGGCCGGGCAGCGCCCACATCAGGTCCAGGTTGAAGCGCTCGAAGTACCGCGCGGCCAGCTCGGCTGCGCGCTGCGCCTGGTGCGAGTCGTGGATGCGCCCGAGCTGGGCGAGCTGTCGATCGTCGAACGACTGGATGCCCAGCGACAGCCGGTTCACGCCGGCGCGGCGGAAATCGCTGAAGCGCTGCGCCTCCATCGTGCCCGGGTTGGCCTCCAGCGTGATTTCGCAGTCGGCCGCCAGCGGCAGCAGCATGCGGATGTCGCTCAGCAGCCGGTCGACCTCGCTGCCCGTCATCAGGCTGGGCGTGCCGCCTCCGATGAACACGCTGTGCACGGTGCGCCCCCACACGGTGGGCAACGAGGCCTCCAGGTCCTCGCGCAAGGCCTGCAGGTAGCTCGAACGCAGTTGCGCAGCGTCGGTCGCGCTGTCCGCCTGCGCGTGAGAATTGAAGTCGCAGTACGGGCACTTGCGCGCGCACCACGGAAAATGCACGTACAGCGACAGCGGGGGCGGCGGCTGCGGGGGGCGGTACGCCGCCGATCCAACGAGAGGGCGGAGGTCAATCGGCAGTTTCATGTCAGGCGTGTCCGACGCGCTTGAGCATTTCCGGCACTACGAGATGCCGGACGGTGCGAACGAGCCGCATCTCACCGGCGAGGAACGCCCGCACAGATTCAGGGTACCGGGCGTTCTCCTGCTCGATGGTGTGAATCAGTCCGTCCAGGGCGCTCGTGAGGTTCTGGGCCAGGCGGTCGAGTTCGCGCTCGCAAATGCGTCGGGTCAGGCCCAATGCCTCGCCTGCGCGCAGGACGGATTCGCGGGTCACTGAACCAAACGTGGGCGCATCAGGCAAGGCAATCGCCATTCCAACCGTGGGCCAGTCGGCCCGCTCTTTCGCGAATGAGCGGGTATGGTAGCTGCCAGTACTGAGAAGGTCGTAGGCAGGCGACAGCTCGATGCCTTCGCCGCTGACTGTGAAGGACAGGTTCTTCAGATGATTGTCGTGGTTCGCGACGAGTACGTTGAACACGAGCCACAGGTACAAGCGCAGGCGCGCGCTGGCTCGATTTCGACAGTGCGAGACGGCCTCTGACAGCGTCTGCAGCGTCGCACCCGTGTACTTGAAAGTGCGGGATTTGTTCAGCAGCTGGCACGCGTCGATGATGTGGAGGCGCTGGGTGCGCTTCAAGTCGTCGACATAGCGGTCGAAGCGCCCGACGATGTACACCGGCTCAGGGACGTATCGCCTGACCACTGCCGGCACCCGGACTCCGAGTTTGCCGGCTAAGCCCATCGCAAGGTATTCGTTGATCACGGTGGCCGGATAGTCCTCGCCCACAGCGTCAGGCTTCAGGATGTGGGTCGACGGCTCGCTGCCGACGGGCTCGTACAGCATGCCGTCGCGATAGACGATGAGCAGTTTTTCCTGGGCGCCCGCCGCCGACATGCGCTTGGGGGCGCCGTGGCTGAGCGTGACGCGCGGCAATTTACGAATGCGCTGACTGAGTTCTTCGTCGGACAGCGGTTTCAGGCCAGCGCGCTCGTTGACATCCCTTTCGGGCGGCACCAATACCAGAGAGCCCGCGGACTCCGCGCCCAGGTACGCGAGGAGGGCGAAGGCGTCGTCGCCGTCGATGTCGGCGTCTTTGCTGACTGCCTGGCGCAGCTGTTCTTCCGGCAGCAGGTTGTCGAAGTACCACTGCACCGGCCGGTCGCTGCTGCCGTCCTCGTGTTTTAGCTGCGAACGCTTCAGGCCGGGCGCCAAGTCGAAGCTGTCGGGCGCGGCGGCCCATTGCGGGTCGTAGTCGAACCTCCAGAGGTCGTTTGTTTCGCCTAGCGTGCCGACGCGCCGGTCATTCAGATAGACGGCGAGGGTACGCATCTGTTCAGGTGCCGTCTTTCTTTGAATCGGATGGTTTGCTGCGGGTCTTTCGGTCAGCAACTTCACTTGCTCGCTTCCCGCCAGGATTCTTCAGCTCCTTCAGGCGCAGCGCGGCCAGTTCGCGTTCCGCTTCGCGAGGAACATCGACTATGAACAGCACTCCGAGCTCAGACAGCAGCTTTAGCACGCGTCCCAACTGGACCGTCGGCTTGCCGTGCTCGACATCGGCGGCGAATTGCTTGCTCACCCCCGCCGTAGCTGCCAAGTCGTCCAGCCGCACGTCGCTAGTGCGCCGTACAGAGCGCACGACGAGTCCCAGGTCGGGGACAGAATGAATAGTAATCTGCATGTTCGAATTCCTATGATCGTAGGAATTCTACCAAATAGGCGCTTGGGTTTCAATGAAATACCTACGATCGCAGGAATATTCCGTGCTGACATCCCTAACTCCGAGAGAATCCCTAGGAGCTTGGGCATACAAAGACGCAATGACTGTACTCACCACAGCCAGCGCGCCGCCAGCGCCCCACGCAGATGCCGCATCGCCAGCGCCCGGTGGCTGAGCGCGTTTTTCTGCTTTGGCGGCAGCTCGGCTGCGGTGGCCCCCAGCTCGTCGAGCCAGAAGTGCGGGTCGTAGCCGAAGCCGTTGACTCCGCGCGGCGGATCCACGATGTGTCCATACCAGCGGCCCTCGGCGACGATCGGCTCCGGATCCTGCGGCTCGCGCACCGCCACCAGCAAGCAAACGTAATGGGCCGAACGGTCCTGAACGCCGGCGAGGCGCGCAACCAGGGCCGCGTTGTTCTGGGCGTCGGTTGCGTCGTCGCCGGCGAAGCGGGCCGAACGCACCCCGGGTGCACCGCCCAGGGCCGTGCAGCACAGCCCGGAGTCGTCCGCCAGCGCCGGCAGCCCGGTGGCGTGCGCCGCGTGGCGGGCCTTGGCCAGCGCGTTTTCCAGGAAGGTCGGATGCGGTTCGGGGGCGCCGCTGACGCCGAAGGCGCGCTGCGGCACGACGTCGATCTTCAGCGGCTCCAGCAGCGCCTGCAGCTCGGCGAGCTTGCCCGCGTTGTCCGAAGCAAGCACCAGACGCCGCGAGCGCGCGCCGATCATGATCCCGCCAGCGCCGCCTTCTGCGCCTGCACCAGCTGCGCGATGCCCGAGCGAGCCAGCGCCAGCAGCGCCTGCAACTGGGTCTCGGTAAAGGGCGCGCCTTCGGCCGTGCCCTGGATCTCCACCATCCCGCCGGAGGCCGTCATCACGACATTCATGTCAGTGTCGCAGGCGCTGTCCTCCTCGTAGTCCAGGTCCAGCAACGGCACGCCCTGCACGATGCCGACCGACACCGCGGCCACCGCCTCGCGCACCGGCTCGGCCGCCAGCATCGATCGCCCGCGCATCCACGCCACCGCGTCGCACAGCGCCACGAAACTGCCGGTGATCGCCGCCGTGCGCGTGCCGCCGTCGGCCTGGAGCACGTCGCAGTCGAGCTGAATCGTGCGTTCACCCAGCGCCGGCAGATCCACCACCGCGCGCAGCGCCCGCCCGATCAGGCGCTGGATCTCCAGCGTGCGGCCGCCCTGGCGCCCGCGGCTGGCCTCGCGCTCGCCGCGCGTGTGGGTCGCGCGCGGCAGCATGCCGTACTCGGCGGTCACCCATCCGCGGCCCTGCCCTTTCAGGAACGGCGGCACCCGCGCCTCGACCGTGGCGGTGCACAGCACGCGCGTGTCGCCGAACTGAACCAGCACGGAGCCTTCCGGGTGGCGCGTGTAGCGGCGCGACAGGGTCACGGGGCGCAGCTCGCCCGCCCCGCGCCCTGAACGCCGCGTCATTGCTCGCCGATCAGTTTAGATGCGCGCTGGATCGCGCGCTGGATCTCGCTGACCGCTTCGTCGATCTGATCGTCGGTCAGCTCGGCGCCCAGGTCCTCGCCGGGGCGGCGGAACTGGATCGTCGTGGCCACGGCCCCGTCCGGAACGACCAGCGTGGACACCGGGGCGTCAGTGGGCGGCACCATGTCGACCGCCTCGGCGCCGGCCCAGGTCATGGCCACCGCGGTGCAGTTGTCCGCTTCGGGGCCGGCTGCCTCCAGCGCCAGGCCGACCAGGTCCGGCACCGCCCGCATCACCGTGCGGTCGGAGAAGACGTCGACGATCTGTCGGTCGTTCAGTGCGCCCCACAGGCCGTCGCTGCACAGCAGGATCACGTCGCCGCTGTGCAGCGCGGTCGAATGGCTGACCTCGACCGTGGGGGCCACGTAGGCGCCCACGCAGTTGTAGATCCGGTTGCGCTCCGGGTGATCCTTGGCATCCTCGTCGCTGATCAGTCCGGACGACACCAGGTGGTGCACGCGCGAGTGGTCCACCGTGCGGGCGGCGATACGCGGCCCGCGGATCAGGTACAGGCGCGAGTCGCCCGCGTGGGCCCAGGTCGCCAGCCCCTGCTGGATCACGCAGGCCACCACGGTCGTGCGGGGCGCCTCGGGCAGGGAGTTTTCGGCGCGGTAGCGGTGCAGCTCCCGGTGAGCGGCGAGGACCGATTCCTCCAGGAAGGCGGCCGGGTCGGGCAGCATCGGCTTGGCCAGGCGCTGGAAGATCGAGGCCAGCGTCTGCAGCCCGATCTCGGCGGCGATCTCGCCGCGAGCGTGCCCGCCCATGCCGTCGCACACCACCATCAACAGCGAGTCGCGCGTGTACAGGTAGCCCATGCGGTCCTGGTTGACCTTGCGCCCACCTTTCTTGCTGTCCTGGTAGATCGAGAAACGCACGGCGTCAGGCTAGAACCAGGTGATGTTGTGTTCCCTCATGAAGCGCGTCACCCGCTCCTGCAGGTGCCGGATCCTGGCCCCGGTACGCTCCGTGAACGAGAACTCGGGCCGGTCCGGCACGTTGTTCAGCAGCTCCTTCTGAACGGCAAACACCGTCTGCGGCCGCTCGAGTGAATTCAGCCGCAGGCAGCGCTCGACCATCGAGATCAGCTGGTTCGAGTAAAGCCCGCGGAAGGCCTTCAACACCTGGGGCATCTTGTCGTCCTTGAGACGATGGTCCGACTCCTGGGGCGGCAGGCCCGACATGCAGGCATAGATACAGGAACCGATGCTGTAGACATCGGTCCAGGGGCCGAGTTCTGCATCCCGCTTGTACAGCTCCGGGGCCGCGAACCCCGGCGTGTACATGGGATATGTCTTGCTGATGTCCCGCTGCAGCGTCTGACGGGCCGCACCGAAATCGAGCAGGATCGGCGTGCCGTCCATCCGAAGGTAGATGTTGGCCGGCTTCACGTCCAGGTGCAGCAGCCGGTTGCTGTGCACCTCGCGCAGGCCGTTCATCACCTGGGAGAACACGCGGCGGATGAAGCGCTCGGACAGCACGTCCTTCTGCTCCTTGCTGCGGTTGCGCAGCACGTGCTCCTGCAGCGAGCGGCCCGACTCGTAGTGCATCACCATGTAGACGGTCTCGTTGGCGCGAAAAAAGTTCAGCACGCGAACGATGTTCGGGTGATAGATCGAGGCCAGCGCCCGGCCTTCCTCGAAGAAGCATTTCAGCCCGATCCGGTACGTGTTCAGGTTCTCGGCCGCCACGTAGGGGCAGAATTCGCCGGGCTTGCGTTGTGCCAGC
>DASZFP010000133.1:0-19516 GCA_035939615.1 Burkholderiaceae bacterium
GAGACCACGGCCGCCGCCAGCGCGCCCGCCAGGCGCAGCGGGGTGGCGCGTCGCTCCAGCAATACGATGAAGGCGCTTATCGATGGGATCGGGAAATTTCTCACAGCGGCGGTTTCCTGTGGGTTGAGCAGGAACCGCGTACGCGATCCCCGTCGATGATGAGTTTGTCCTAACGCATTTGAGGCGTCTGTCGGAATTGCAGCCAGATCGCTGTACGAAGAAGACCGACGCATTTCTTACGCTCCGAGTGTGGCGCAGCACGCCTGCGCAACCGGGTACAGACCCCCGTAGTCCCTCTATCGGCAGCAACACGAGATACCTTTAACCGGATTGCACCGTTTTCACGAGGCAGTCGCGGCGACGGGTCGACAGGGGCGCCCGGAGCGAGGTCCCCCGCTACGACCATTCGGTCGAAAACGCGCTCGCTTTAGCCGGGCGTCAAGGAAAATCGCAGCGCGCAGTCGCGCGCCACACCGCAAGCGCCCTCAGGCATCCGCGTCGAGGCGGCGGCCTCGGGTCTCGGGCAGCATCAGCGCGGCCGCCAGCATGATCCCGTAGGCGATCACCGCGAACACAGCGATCGCGAGCGACAGCGACATCGTCTGAGACACGTAGCCCACCAGTGCGGGAAACAGCGCGCCGACGCCACGCCCGAAGTTGTAGGTGAAGCCCTGCGCCGACCCGCGCAGCCGGGTCGGGAACAGCTCGGTCAGGAACGGCCCCATGCCGGAGAAATAGCCGCTGGCGAAGAAGCCGAGCGGAAATCCCAGCACGCGCATCGCATCGTTCGAAATGCCGAGCTGCGTGTAGACCACCACCAGCAGCAGCGCGCCGCAGGAAAACACGATGAACATCCGCCGCCGCCCGATGCGATCGGCCAGCCAGGCGCCCACCAGGTAGCCGGCAAAGCAGCCGAGGATCAACAGCGCTAGGTAGCCGGTTGAGCCGACGACGGAAAGCTTGCGCTCGGTCTTAAGGAACGTGGGCAGCCATGCAGTGATCGCGTAGTAGCCGCCCTGGGCGCCGGTGGCCAGCATCGAGGCGAGCAGGGTCGTGCGCAGCACATCGGGGCCGAAGATCTCCCAGATCGCCGGTCGCCGGCCAGCAGCGGCCAGTCGTGCCCGCGCCGCCGCAGCAATCTGCGGTTCGCGCACGTGGCGGCGCAGATAGAACACCAGCAGTGCGGGCGCCGCCCCCAGGGCGAACATCGCGCGCCAGGCCGTCTCAGAAGGCAACAGCGTGAACAGCACCGCCTGCGCCAGCACCGCTCCGCCCCAGCCGACCGCCCAGCCCGACTGCACGCTGCCGACAGCGCGGCCGCGGTACTGCGCCCGGATCGTCTCGCCCATCAGCACGGCGCCGGCAGCCCACTCGCCGCCGAAGCCGAACCCGAGCAGGCCCCGCGCCAGCATCAACTGGCCGAACGTCTGCGCCAACGCGCACAGCAGGCTGAAGAAGGAAAACCACAGGATCGTGATCTGCAAGGTGCGCACGCGCCCGATCCGGTCCGACAGGTAGCCGGCGCACCAGCCCCCGAACGCGGAGGCGATCAGCGTCAGCGTCACGGCCAGCCCGGCCGATCCCTTGCTGACCTGCCACAGCGTCATCAGGCTCGACAGCACCAGCGGATAGATCATGAAGTCCATGCCATCCAGGGCCCAGCCGCCGAAACAGGCCCAGAACGTGCGGCGCTCCGGGCCGGTCATGTCGCGGTAAAAGGCGGTCAGGCTTGAGTCGGAATCCATTCGCGAGACCCCGGTTCCCTTCGAGGAAGTAAAAGCCGGATACTATGGTCTGATCCTGCTGGACGGTCGATAGGGACACCGTGTTCGAGTTCGTCGGACGAGGCATCGCGGCCTATCTTTCGGAGCCGATCGGAAAACCCGGCGGCAGCATTGCCGACGCAAGGCTGGTGGCCGAAACGCTCGAGGCCGGCGACGTGTTGCTGGTCGAAGGCAACACCCGGATGAGCGCGGCGATCAAGTACCTGACGCAATCCATGTGGTCCCACGCCGCCCTCTATGTCGGTCCGCGTCGGGAACTGCCTTCGGTCAAGGGTGAACCGGCCACGCTGATCGAGGCCGACGTGCTGGAAGGCGTGCGCGCGGTTCCGCTGTCGGCCTACAGCAACTTCCGCGTGCGCATCTGCCGCCCGGTCAGGCTGACCGAGCCGGACCGCGAACGCCTGGTTCGATACATGATCGAGCGTATTGGCTACCAATACGACCTGAAGAACTCGTTCGATCTAGCCCGCTACCTCCTCCCGCTTCCCGTGCCGGCGCGGCTGCGGCGCCGCCTGATCGACCTCGGCAGCGGCGACGCGACGCGCGCCATCTGCTCGACGTTGATCGCACAGGCGTTCGGAGTGGTCCGCTACCCCGTGCTGCCGGTCATCACGCGCAAGCACGACGGCAATCCAGGCCGCGCCGACCAGGTGCGCGAACTGTGGCGCATTCGCCACCACAGCCTGTATGTGCCCCGCGACTTCGACATCTCGCCCTTCTTCGAGGTGGTGAAGCCGCGCCTGGCGGTCAAGCCGTTCGACTATCAGCGCGCTCCCTGGAGCGAGGGCAATACGGTCGTGATGGACGACGCCGCGCCGGCGGAATTTCCCCCCACCCGATCGCCGAAGGAACGCACGGGCGATTGAACGCGTTCTCCCCGTCGAACATCGTCAACTTTCTTCGCCTCCACCGTGCGCTGCGTCTGGCGGCGACCTTGGTCGCCTTTCTGTTGGCCGGTTTCCTGTACGTCGCCTGGGTCGGAGTTTCCATCGACACCTCCGGTCTGCGTGCCAGAACCGCCGCGACGCTGACGCAACGCCTGGGACGCGAGGTGCGACTCGATGGCCCGGTTCGAATCGCCATATCCGCCCATCCGAATCTGGTGATCCGGGGATTGCATGTTGCCAACGCGGCGGGCTTCGCGGGCGAGGAATTTGTCGGCCTGGGCGAGGTTCACCTGGTGCTGGATCTGTGGCCGTTACTGCGCTCGCGCCTGAAAATCGAGGAGCTCTCCGGCAGCAACGTGCATCTGCACTTGCAGACGCATGCAAAAGGCGGCAACAACTGGACGTTCAGTGCGCCCGATCTGAAACAGCAAGGAGCGCGGGCGTCCGGGCCGGAACAACCCTTCAGCCGGGAATTTGCGGAACTGCTCGCGCGCCTCGAAATCAAGCGCGTGTCCCTGGACGAGTTGAACGTGGAATTCACCGGGACCGAGGGGAAGAGTCACTTTTTCGAGCTGCAATCGCTGGTCGCGCAATTCCCGGCCGGCCAGCCGTTTACGGCATCGTTAAACGGAACGGTCGAAAAGGCTTATCCCTATAAGCTGGAATTCACGGCCGGCACCCTGGCGGAGCTGGCGCGCTTCGACAAGCCATGGCCGATCGACCTGACGCTCGGATTTCTGAGCTCGCGCCTGTCGCTCAAGGGCAGCGTGTCCGGCAGCACCGGCTCCATCAGCTTTGGTCTGGGCACCGAAGAGCTGCGCGAATTCGAACGCCTGCTGCAGACCCGGCTGCCGGCGGTCGGCCAAACCGGCATCGCCGGCATCGTGCAGTACTCCCCGGGCCACATCGTGCTGACCAATTTGAGCGGCGTCATGGGCAACACCACGCTGAATGGATCCCTCGATGTGGACTACAGCGGCGAACGCCCCAGAGTGCGTGGCGATCTGACGTTGCCGGTGCTGGACTTGCGCCCCTTCCTGACGGAGCAGCCGGTCGCGCAAGACAAACCGCCGCAGGGCCTTGCGGACGTCTATCGGGAGCTCGCCCGGGCGACTTTCAGCCTGAACGACTTGAATCGCGCGGACGCCGATCTGACCTTGCAGGTCGGGCAATGGCTGAGCCTGCCGGGCTCGGTGCATGGCGCGACGTTGCACCTGAAGCTGGAGCACGGTCGCCTGACGATGCCGGTGCAAGGCACGGTGGCGGACGTAGCGCTGTCCGGCAACGCGAGCGCCGACGCCACCGCTACGCCGCCCCGTTTCGATCTTGCGCTGACTACGCACGATTCCACTCTCGGCGGTCTGGCCGGTCTGCTGTTCGGGGCGCCCGATGTCAAAGGGACCCTGGGCCGTTTCGATCTGCACCTTGCGGCGCGAGGCGACCGTGGATCGGAGCTGATGGAAAGCCTGCAGGTACAGCTGAACGTGCACCACGGCAGCATGACCTATGGCAACGCAGCCGGTGCACGCCCGGTCCAGTTCTCTCTGGATGATCTGCGGCTGGCGCTGCCGGCCGGCGGCAAGCTGCGGGCCGAGGCGCGCGGCTCGATGCTGGGGGCAACGTTCGGAGCAAGCCTGCGCGGCGCGGCGTTGACCGACATCCTGCAGCAAGCGCACGCGCCGATCGATTTTGAATTGCGCGCCGGCAGCGCCCGGGCCCGGATTCGCGCCGTGCTGCAGCCGGCTGCGCAGACTGCCGGATCGGATGTGGCGTTCGAGTTGTCGGCGCCCCATTCCAGCGAAATCGCAGGCTGGCTCGGCCTGAAGCCCGAGGCGGACGCGCCCGTCAGCCTGCACGGCAATTTCCACGCTGACAGCCACGGCTGGCGCGTGCCCGATTTCGCCCTGCAATTGGGGCATAGCACTTTGTCCGGGGACGTAGCGCGCAGCTCCGATCAGGGCAAGTCGCTGACAAAAGTCAAGTTGGCAGCCGACCTGATCGACGAGGAAGAGCTTCAAACGCTGGTGGCGGCGAAAAATGTGGATGCGCATTCGCCCGCACGCGCCGCCGCGAACCTGATCGACATCCCCATCCTGCCGCAGGGGGTCAGTCTGGCCGACGCCGACATCGCGGTGCGGGTCCAGCGCATCGCGACCAATTCACCGTTCGCCGTGCGCGATCTGCGCTTCGACGGGCAGATTCGCGACGGCATGATGAACGCGTCTCCCTTTGCGGCCAATGTGGCCGGAATCGATTTTGCTGGCGCGATCCTGCTCGACCTGCGCACCCAGCAGCCGCATTCCGCCGTGTGGCTGTCGGCCGATGACCTGGACATCGGCAGACTCCTCAAAGAGCTGGGCATCGCGCGCAACATCGACGCGGGGATCGATCACCTGCGCGTCCTGCTGGATCTGCATTCGAGCCGCCTGGGGCAAGTGGTGGCGCAATCGAACCTGACGGTCGACTTCCAGGGCGGTCACTTCACTTTGAAGGACGCCAATACCGGCGGGCAAATTCGCGTGGCGCTCGAAGACGGCGATCTGGCCTCATCGGCGGGAGCCCCCGTGCACCTGGATCTGCATGGATCGGTCGACCAGATACCCCTGTCCATCGGCATACAAACCGCCAAGGCCGCCGACCTCATCAATCCGGTGCTGCCCATTCCGTTTGAACTGCACGCGAGCGCGTCCGGTGCTTCCGTCGCGCTGTCGGGCAACATCGACCGACCCTTATCAGAGCGGGAGATCGAGTTCGCGCTCGACCTGAAAGGCAGCCGCCTGGACGCTCTGAATGCGCTGGCGCACACCGCCTTGCCGCCCTGGGGTCCATGGTCGGCTTCGGGCAAGTTCCGGACATCGCGCAGCGGCTATGAACTGCTGTCGCTGCTGCTGCAGGTGGGCGCGAGCCGGCTCACGGGACATGCCAGGATCGATACGACCCTTGCTCCACCTCGCGTCGATGTGGTCCTGGCGGCGCCGACGATCCAGCTCGACGATTTCCGACTCGTTGACTGGTCGCCGGAAGGACCCCACCCGGACGCCGGCGGCAAACAACTTTCCATGGACGCGTTGGAGGAACAGGCCTCCCAGAAAAGCAACCGCGTGCAGCACATCTTGAGCCCGGAAGCGCTGCGGCGGCAGAACGCCTATTTGACGGTGGACGTGGGCCAGGTCATTTCCGGGCACGACGTGCTGGGCAACGGCAAACTCGAGGCGAAACTGGAAAATGGCCTCGCCGTGATCGGCCCCGTGGTCGTCAATGTGCCGGGTGGCTCGGCGACGCTGCGGCTTGGATTCAAACCCCGTGATACCAGGGTCGGGGCCGGCTTGCGCATCGTCATCAACCATTTCGATTACGGCATTCTGGCTCGCCGCATCGACCCGAAGACCGAGATGCACGGAATTCTCAGCGTGGATGTGGATGTCAAGGCGCACGCCCAGTACATCTCGGAGCTTCTTCGCCACGGCACCGGCCACATCGATTTTGCCGTTTGGCCGGAAAATCTGAAATCGGGCTTGATCGACATATGGGCCGTCAATGTGCTGACGGCGCTGTTGCCTGCGGTTGATTCGTCGAGCGCGTCCAAAGTGAACTGTGCGATCGGACGCTTTGTACTGAACGACGGCAGGATGTCCGAGAAGACCATCCTGATCGACACCAGCCGAATGCGGGTCACCGGCAAGGGGCAAGCGGACTTCAAGGCGGAAGACATCCAACTGTACCTGCAGCCTCGCGCAAAAACCCCGCAGTTCTTGAGCTTCCCGCTACCCGTGGAGCTGAGCGGAAAATTTTCTGACTTTCACGTGGGCGTCCGCGCGGAGGATGTGTTGGGGACATTGGCGCAGTTCGCGACCTCCATCGTCTGGGTTCCGATCGAAACCGCGTTCGGGAAACGAACGCCATCCGACGGGCACGATGTGTGTACGTTTGAAATCAAGTGATCTCGGAAGGCTGGGAGCGCAAGCGCGTCGGAGAACTCACGCGCCGACGGCCTCGTCGGCCGCGCGAAGTGTCGCCTTGGTTCGGCCCTGTCCTAACCGGACACCAGGGCCGATCTGCGATGATGCGAGGGTTCCGCGTTGAACGCGAACTGGGTCTCGGCCGAGAGGCCGTCGGGGATCCTGGGGGACAGCTTCTCGCTCATGTGTCGAAATTGGCGACACGCGCTCTGCAGCGTGAGCTTGTCATCGTAGGTCTGCACCGCTGCCAGCAACGATGGGGCGATAACCGTCACGCAGCGCTGGATGACGGACAGGGACGGGGCGCCCGCGCGGCCGTGGTGCAGATCGGCCAGGCAACGCACGATCGTGCGCTCGAAAATCTGAAGCTCGCAGCGCAACTCCGGATGACTCGTTGCAACCTGGTTGCAGCTCAGAAGCGCCGCCTCCTCGGACAGGTTACGCATCCTGGCCAATAGCGCGCGCTGCTCATTGGCCCGCATTTGATGCCTGCGCTGAGCGTGCCACTGGATGAAAAGCGCGATCACCGCGACCAACAGCAGCGCGTCGCGGGCGGCCACGTTCGCCATCAGCGAGCCGATCAGAGACACAAGAGCGGCCACCGCTGTTGTCAGGGCGTGAATCTTCATGGGGAGCAGTTCGGTCGCCGTTACCGGCTGTTGCCTTGGCAGGACCAATAGTGACTGAAGCAGGCTGGACAGAGCTATCGCCCGTTTCAGGTGCGCGCGGCGTGGTCTTTACGTGACAGGGTAGGCCGAGTGGCTGGTCCAAAAGCCGTTACCCGGACGGTATAGGACGACACGCCGTAGGGGTTGACTCGCAAGGCGCAGGCGCACCCCGGAGAAAGACAATCTGGTGGAGAGACGAGGTCTACTAGCGGCTGATCGTCGGGGCTTCGGCGCAGTCCGCCTCGATCGCCGGGTTCGTCTCATCTTCGACTCTTGCGAACTCGGCAAACAGCGGCGCACCGCACCGGACACAGTGCGTGACCGAATAGGGATGCTGGATCGAATCGACCTGCGACACGCGGTCGGCCCACCGGCCGTTGAACCGGTGACCCCGCGCCTGCGCCCGCGCGAGCGCGCCGCTGCGTGTGGTCATGGACCAGGTGATTGCGGTTGGATCAAGAGCTCCCATGCGTTCGATTCTGACGGCCTTGGATCGCGCTGGCCACGCCGAGATGAACCTGAAATCTACCGCTATTCGAACCTGAAACCGGCTTGTCGCGGCCCCCATCCGTGGTAGGCCGGACATCGGGCGACGCCACTCAGATGTCGATCACCACGTCGCCCTGCGGCCGGGAGCAGCAGATCAGGACATTTGCCTGCGCCGGTGGATCGAGCGGATCAGGCTCGTAGGTGACCGATCCGGAGATCAATCCGCTCTCGCAGTTGTGACAGACGCCGGTGCGGCAAGACCACCGGACGGGCACGTCGCACGCTTCGGCCAACTCGAGAAGGCTGCGGTCGTCCAGGCGCCAGCGAGCGGCGATACCGCTGCGTGCGAAGGACACCAGTGCCCCTGTGCCAGGGGTACCCGCCGGAGGATGCGGTGCGCGCGCCGCCATGGAGATCACACCGGGCGTCAGCGAAGGGCCGCCGGAAAAGAGCTCGGCATGGATCCGGTCCGCAGGCACGCCCCAGGCGGCCAGGCCGGTGCGCAGATCGCCCAGGAAGCCCGATGGCCCGCAAATGTAGAAGTCGCCGCCCCGCGGGACGCCCAACCGGTCGAGGACCTCGATGCCCAGGCGACCGGTCGCGTCGTATTCGCGCCCCTGTCGATCATCCGCAGCCGGCCGGCTGTACCAAATCTGACTTCGCCCGCGAGCCAGCCTCCCGAGAAGCTGTCGCACTTCTGTGGCGAAGGAATGGGACTTGCTATCGCGTGCACCGTGCAGCCACCAGACCGCCCGAGGCGTAGCGCTCGCAACCAGCGCATGCAGCATCGCCAGCACGGGTGTTGCACCGATTCCCGCGCTGAGGAGCACCACCGGCCCGTCGCCCGGCTGCAAGGTGAAGCTGCCTCTCGGTTCGCTGACATCCAGGATGTCGCCCGTTCGAACGTTGCCGTTCAGGTAGCTCCCCGCAGCGCCGTTCGGCTCCACCTTGACGCTGACGCGATACTGCTCGTCGGACAGCGGTCCGGACAGTGAATAGCTCCGGAAGAGCGCAGGGCCGTCCGGCTTCGGGCGCAAACGGAGCACGACGAATTGGCCGGCGAGTGGAATCGTGAGCTGCCTGCCATCGGTCGGCTGCAGCGACAACGAGATCACGTCCGCGCATTCACGATCGATCCGCGAAACCCGCAGGGGACGAAACCCGGGCGCCGCCGTCTGCGCAGCCGCTGCCGGCACCAGACCCGCATTGCCCGTCGCGCCGGGGTGGGCATCCTGGCTTCGCACCAACGCCTCGAAGGACCACCGCCAGCCCGGCGACAGCGCCGGGATCCGCAGCACCCGCTCGAGCTGATCGCGAGGGTGATGGGAGGAGTACAGCAGCGCATTGACTTGCGCGACGGTCATCCGCTGCGGTCCTCGAGTGATCAGGAGGATCGGATCACCGGCGCCGACCTCACCTTCCTCAAGCACGCGGAGGTAGAAACCCGGATGTCCGCTGGAGGTCAGCAGGGCAGCCATTTGCGGCTCGTCCATGCGAATCCCGACGCGGTAGCAGGTCGTGCGGGGCTGGGTGACTTCGAATAAGGCAGTTCCGATCCGGTAGCGGTCGCCGATGCATACCTCGTCATCCGGCAACCCTTCGATGGTGAAGTTCTCGCCGAACTGCCCGTGGGTAAAGTCGCTCCGTCCCAGCCGCTCTTCCCAGTAGCGATACGATTCGATCTGATAGACGAAAACCGCCCGCTGTTCTCCGCCGTGCCCTCCGAGATCGCCCTGCCCGTCGCCTTCGACGTTGAGGCGCTTTACGCGGCAACGACCCTGTACCGGGTCCTTCCAGATGGCCGTGTGCACCGTTCTTCCGCGCCACTCGATGTCGCGCGGCAACCCGACGTTGACGGAGACTAACCGGGCCATTGAGATTGCCTCCTCGTTCCCGCCTTCGAAAAGGTGGCGCGCGAGATCATGACGCCGTGATTATGACCGTTCGACGAAGGCGCGTGCCGCGGCTGTGATCAGCGAATCCATCGGAATCCCGCCACACTTGTCACTCCCTGGTCGTTCGACACCTGCATTAGTGTTTGTACATGGCCACCATGCACTCGGTCATATCGATCAGAGGACGAACCTATGTGCCCAGCATGCATCGCAAGCGCAGCAGTGATGGTCGCCGGAGCCGGATCCTCTGGAGGAATTCTGGCGGCGTGCATCGGCAAGTTCAGGAACATTTTCAGAGCGAATCGTCTCGGTCTGTTTCGGAAAACAAAGGAGAAATGAGATGGCAACGAGCAAAGAGAGCGACAAGAAACACGGGAAAGGCCAACTCACGATGACCACGCCCCCGATCGTGTCGCAGCAGGAGTGGGAGGCTGCGCGCCAGCAGCTCCTCGTGAAGGAGAAAGCCTTGACCCGCTCCCGTGACGCGCTGGCCGCCGAACGCCGGCGGATGCCTTGGCTGGTTGTGGACAAGAAGTACGAGTTCGACGGACCCAGGGGCAAGGTAAGCTTGCTCGATTTGTTCGAGGGCCGCCGTCAGTTGATCGTCTATCGCGCCTTCTTCGAGCCCGTGGTGTTCGGCTGGCCCGAGCACGCCTGCCGCGGCTGCTCCCTGGGTGCCGATCAGGTCGCCCACCTGGCCCATCTGAACGCCCGCGACACCACCCTCGCCTACGCCTCCCGCGCGCCGCAGGCCGACATCGCGCGCCTGAAGGCGCGAATGGGCTGGGAGATGCCCTGGTACACCATCACGGACGGCTTCGACGCGGACTTCGGCGTCGATGAATGGCACGGCCACAACGTGTTCTTCCGCGACGGCGAGCGGGTGTTCCGCACCTACTTCATCAACAACCGCGGCGACGAGGCGATGGGGACCACCTGGAGCTATCTCGACATCACGCCGCTCGGCCGCCAGGAGACTTGGGAGGACTCGCCACAGGGTTACCCCCAGACCCCGCCGTACAAGTGGTGGAACTGGCACGACAACTACGACGCCAAGGCCTCGCCTGACCCGAAGTGGGTCGAGGTGTCCGACGCTGGAGAAGCCGCCTTCCGAAAGGGCGACGCAGAGCCGAAAGCGACCTGAAGAGGGCGACCCGTGGACGCATTGCGGGTTCGGCAGAGGGCCTGCTCAGGCGTCAAGCTCTCTCTGAGGCGCCGATCCTGTACCAATCGACCCGGCGCGTCCCCAGCATCAGTGCCGCCAGGAGAGCGAACAGTAGCAACGACCCGAGCAACAGGGCGTTTTGCTCGGACTCGAGCACGCCGAAGAGCGCCGCATAGAGAAGCGCCAGGGCGCCACCGGCCCACAATGCGCGGCCCGTTCCTCGCAGCACCGCTGCGAGATAGGCAACAATCAGCAGCACCGATCCCGTCGCAGCTCCCAGATAGGCGAACGCGAAGCTGATGTGTTCGGAGAGGCTGAGTAACAACAAAAAGAACATCGCCTGCGCCAGACCCACCAGTACGTACTGGACGGGGTGGATTGGGAGCGTTGCGATCACTTCGTAAGCAAAGAACGCCGCAAAGATTGCCACTATGAAGAGCAATCCGTATTTGACTGCCCGGACGGCGAGGTGGTAGACGTCAATCGGGTCGATGAGCTTTATCGTGAAGCAGGGAAGGGATCCGACGGCCGTTGTCGCACCGGCGCTTAAGTCTTCTCGCTGCACGCCGCTCGCCAGTCCACTGATGGCCCAGTTGCCTTCGAATCCCGAACGATCCACCTTGCGCTGGCGGGGCAGGAAGCTGCCGCCGAAGTTCGGATCGGCCCAATCACCGCGCAGTTGCGCAGTCGTCATCCCGCCGAGCGGGACGACGGACAGCGCCTCGGTGCCGATGAGATCGATTTGAACCTCGAATGGCGTTTCCGTGGAAGGCAGGCCCGTCTGCTGCAGCTGTCCATGAAACCCCGAACGCAGGCTGGTCCCGCTGGTGCCGCGGACCGCCGTCAGCGTGTCTGAACCGGCCTGAAGCCTGGGCTCCGTCGCGAGGCCTCTTACGTCGGTGACCCCGATCACCAGGGAGGGATGGCCCCAGGTGATCGTCGAATTTCGCCCGCGGGGAGACAGATCGGTGTCCCCCGCGGCGTCGAACACGCCCGCGATGACGGCGTGGAGCCCGTATACCGGCACCGAGTAGATACCGTAGGCGCGCCGCTCGGTCTGCAACGACCCGTTGAGGCTGAGGCGTTTCGGCAGGAGCGTAACGCTGGACTCCCTGCGGCGCCGGACCCACCGGCGCGGCTTGTCGCTTTCCTGTTTCGATGCTTCCTCTTCGTCATATTCTTCCTGGAAGGGAACGCTGAGCACCGGGCCGACCAGCAACTGCGCACCCGCGCTGGCGGCCGCAATGGCCTGAATTGCAGAGTCCTTGTACGTGACACGCTCCGTGATCGTTCCTTCGATCATCGCGAGCGGAATCGCTAGGAGCAGGCCAACGGCCGCGAGCACCAGAAATTTTAGAAGCAGCCGCCGTTGCACCCGAAAATCTCCTGATCGAAGACGGCGCAACTGTCGGCTGGCCGGGCGAAGCCAGTATGAAGCGGCTGTGAAGCGCAGGTGAAGCGAAGTCGGGATCAACCGGCAACCGAAATAACGGCCGAGACGCCCCCATCGGGCCGCGAGTCAACCGTCACAGTGCCATGATGCAGTTCGGCGATCTCCTGAACGAGCGACAGGCCCAGCCCCGTGCTGCGCGGCGCCCCGCCAGGACGGGGAAGCGAGAAGAAGCGCTCGAAAATCCGCGTCTTGGCGTAATCGGGGATCCCCGGACCATGATCGTCCACAATGATGAGAGCGCGCGTCCCCTCTTGGCGGGCGGTACATTCGACCGTGCTGCCGCTGGGGGAGAAATCGAGGGCGTTCTCGAGTAAGGCCGAAACAGCTTGCCCCAGCAGGAAGCGGTCTCCGCTCAGCTTGACAGGCTCTTCCACCGAAAAACGCAAACGCACACCGCGCCGGGTGGCGACCGTAGAGAATGCCTGTTCAAGATCCGAGAAGAGCGCGCCGACAGACACTGGTTCGACGGTCTCCAGCTTCTGCAGCTGTTCCAGTTGAGCCAGGCGAAGCAACCGCTCGACCAGCGCATCAAGCCGTTCGATCTGAGCGCGAGCATTCTCAGCGAACCGCTTTCGATCAGCATCGGGCAGCGGTTCAGCAAGCAGCTCCGAGGCTCCCCGAATCGCCGTGAGCGGGCTCTTCATCTCATGCGTCAGATGCTGAACGTACCGCTCCACGTAGGCGCGTCCATCGACCTCCTGGCGCAGGGCGGTCAGTGCGCGCGAGAGTTCGCCGATCTCGTCCCGGCCTCGCGACGGGGGCTCCGCCCGCGCTCCGCCGGCCAGAGCCCGCGCATAACGGACCAGCCGGTTCATCGAGAGGGTGAGCCACGCGGTGAAACCGGCGCCCACCAGCAGAGACGCCGCAAGCAGGGCGGCGCCGTGCCGCAAGACGGCCTGCTCTCCACGCCGGATAATTGGTTTGAGAGCTGACACCGGCTTCGCGACCGTCGCAACACCCACGATGCGCTGGCCGGAGTAGATGGGCGCGGCGACGAACAGCGTGCTCGTTTCGTCATCCGAGGGGTCGGTCCGAGTCGCGCGCGCTCCGTATTGGCCCTGCAGCGTGCGCCGCACGTCGATCCAGCGCGAATAATCGCTGCCGAGTGCCTCACCGGAGGAGTCGTAGCGGACGATTCCGTTGCCGTCGGTAACGTAAATGCGGAAATCGAGCGAGAGCTTTTCGAGTCCCCAGATCGATGCGCGGATCTTCCGCTTTTGGTAGGCTGCCACTGCTTCTGCAAAGTGGCCGTTCGGAAGCCGTCCCGCAATCAGATCGTCCGCCGCAAGCTCGGCCACGAAGTTCGCAGAGTCGACCATCACGTCCTCGACTGCCTCACGGACGCCGGGCTTGACTTCGCGTACGAACACCCTCAGCACGAACCAGCCGGCCAGGCCGACCACCAGAAAATAACCCAGCAAGACGCGCGCCCAGAATTTCACGGCGCAAGCGAATAGCCGATACCGCGGTGGGTCCGGATCGGATCGTCTTCCACGCGGATCGCCTTCAGCTTCGCCCGGATGGTCTTTACGTGAGCGTCGACGGTTCGATCGGTCGTATCGAGTGCATCTGCCCAGACGCGGGACATGATCTGTTCGCGCGTGAAGATGCGCTCCGGGTGCGAGAGCAGCAGGTCGAGCAGGCCGTACTCGTAGCGCGTCAGGTCGAGCGGCACACCGTAGTAGCTGATCCTCATCGCCTCGGGGTCCCGCCTCCAGGGACCGCTGCCGCAGGCTGTTTGACCACGGCGCTCCCGCCGCAGGATGGCGCGCACCCGGGCGGCCACTTCCCGAGGCGAAAAGGGCTTCGTGACGTAATCGTCCGCCCCGAGCTCGAGGCCAAGGACCCGATCAAGCTCCTCCGATCTCGCCGTCAAGAATACGACTGGGACGTTCGCCCCACCAGCCCGCAGCCGGCGCAAGACCTCCAGACCCGTGATGTCCGGCAGGCCGACATCCAGGAGAATCAGATCGTAGGCAGATTGCTGGTGTGCGGAGAGTGCATCGCCGCCGAGCAGCACATGATCAGCTGAAAAGCCGTCAGCGCGCAGAACGTAGAGCAGCGAATCGGCGATGGCAGCCTCGTCTTCGACGACAAGAAGGCGCGGCGCCTGGCCCGGTGGCATCCCGATCATTGCCCCACTTCAGCCCGCCCAGTCGTGCCACGCCAGACGATGCCTCACCTCTCTGCCCATCACTTGTCTCGCATGATGGTTTCCTGGATCATCATCGTAAGGCGCCCCTCGACCGCTACTCGAGCCTGGGCTTCAGTTTCGCCCATCTTCTTCATCCGGTAGGCGATCGCGTCATCGACGAAGGTGCGCCGTCGTTTCTTCTTGTGCCGCCTGAGCACCGTGTCGTCGATGACCAGCACCACCAGGTAGAAGACGGCGACGACCGTCAGCACCAGCAGGGTCAGGCCGAACAGCAGCCCCAGGACCGAGAGCCAGTCCCCAATCATCGTGCCTTCATCTCGACCAGGATCATCGGGCCCAAGCACTCCGGTCAGACAGGACCCGCCGGCCCTACGGTCTCCCTACGGAAAAGTCTACCGTCTTGTTGTCTCTTTCGGCCCATACTCTTGGATGGGTGTGGACTACGCACCCATGACAAAGGTCGCCCACCCGCTCATTGGCTCGCGGCGCTTGTAAGTCCCCGAGATCCGTATAGAGGTGAAAAGAAGAGTCGCTCTGCCGCCTGAGACGAGCGAACTGTTCGGGCACGCGTTGCGACTCATCCGAAGCATCGAGCAAACCGGTATCTCGGATCCGTTCTGGACGTTCGGCGGAGCTGACCTGCACGCACTTCCTCGGCCAGTTCTACGGCGGGCATCTGCTGTGCGAGCGCGATGGCGGGCGCAGCGTGGTCGGTGTGCCGGCGCAGGGGTGCGCGTTCTGGGAGCGGGAGCCCGGAAGGGATGATGAGTAGACATGCGACCGCAGCGGTTCTTGCTGTGTTCTTGCTTGGTTGCGCAAGCCAGCCGCCCAAATATCTTCCGCCAACGATGCTCCTCGTCAGTGAGCGAAGTAATAAGCGACAGACGCGATGGCGAGCAGGAGCGCCGCAGCCCATCTGGATCAGCAGGTACATGTGGGGCCACGCGCTGACGCGCGCCACGGCCGGCAGTCGCTCCTGTGCTGCCGGCGACAGGAATCGGGTGCGGGCATTGTCGACCCGCTCCGGGGCCGGTGCTCGCTGGCCGAACGCGCGCAGCCGGGGCCGACCAGTCTGTCGATCGCGCCCTGCGAACTTGGTGGAGACGAAGTCGTCAAGCGGTGCGTCAATGCTTGGTCGAATGCACGCTAGATTTGCGGCGCCCGGCAGTCCCCCGGCGCCCGGCTACCCCGTATGGTCATATAACGTTCAATGTGGTGGACGCGGATGCCGACTTCGAGACGCTCGGTGCCGCGTAGAACCAGGCCAGTCCCATTACGTGGGATTCTGGCGTTTGATCCGGTGCTGAAACTGTTGTCTGGCCATTGACCGCGTCGTAAGCACCACGCTCGATGTCCACGATTGCTCGCGCACCTGCAACCACTGTAACCATGATCCTCGCGTCTCCGAGCCGCATCCACCAGATCGTTTCATCCATCTGCTCAATGTGCAGCCAGTCGTCGACTACGAGCTCGTCGAACACGCCCTGATTCTCGAGCTGTAGGCTTCCCTGCTCCTGGTGCGCTAAGAACCGCCACCTTGCTCCAGGCACGCCGCCCGCGTCTCGCTGAACCGGGCCTTGTACGTCAGACCGATCCTTCTCACCCATTAAGAGACCTTTCAAGTGCCGAACAGAGGGAGCCGGGAATTGTCGTAGGCCAGAAGCCTCATGCTGCTGGCCCGGCGAGCGGCTTCGAACTACCGCCGCTCTCGGTCTTCGCTCGCTCGCCGAACCACCGCGTGGGCAGCTGCGGCAGCTTGATACACGGATGCGTGCAGCGTGCCGAGCTTCGGAGTCTGCCCGTGCTTCGGCCTCGGAGGAACGCAGAAGTACCGATCCTGCCAGAGCAACTCGACGACTTCTCCAAGATTGAACTTGGTGTCCTCGGCGAGCCCCGCAAGCAGGAATGCCTGCGGGTGAAAATTCCGCGTGATGGAGAATTCCCCGGCGAGCAATTGATCGACTCGCTGAGAGGTTCCGTAGGCCACCCGCACGTTGACGCCGTCCGATCGAGTCTCGACGCCGATCACCAGAGCCGGCCGCGGCTTCGGCCCCGGCTGAAGGTCGGGAAGTTCCGGGAAGCGGCACCAGACGATATCGCCAACGGCCGGAGCCGGCCAGGCGCGGCTCATCCGAAGAGGGACTGCCTCGACAGGATTTCACCCTTGGCGAGACGCTCCTTGGCATCGCGCCGCAAGGCGGCGAGTTGCTCTTGCGTCAAAGGACCGTCGTCCGGTTCATAGGCCGGCAGGACCTCCTGGGCGAGCTTTGACAGCGCGATATGCACCACCTGTGTCTCGGTGAGTCCGAGCGTGTTCGAAATCGCCCTGACCGTGCCCCGCGTCACGCCGTAGCTCGAATCAGCGCCGCGGAACTTCAGCAGAAACCCCGAGGCTCCGGCCGACGCCTTGCTGCTCTTTGCCGAGACGCCCTTGACGATGGACTCTCGCCTTCGTGTCGCGGACCTCTTCGCGGCAACCGGCTTCTTCGAGGAGACGGATCGCGACATCGACGAGCTGGCGGACTTCGCGGACATGTGGGCTCCGAGCAATGCAGTGGTGAAGCGCGACCGCGCAGTCGCAGCCTTCCAACACGGGTTGCGGTCGATTCAATCTATATTTATTATATACAGGCAAGACACTTTGCGGAACCGGCGAGGAAGGAGGTCGCCATGACGTAGTTACCGACAACGGGAGCTATGTCATGGCGCGTACGTTTCGCCGCCCTGGTTCCGCAAGGTGTCCAACCCCGTCTCCCTGGACAGCCGCGAATCGCTTACCGCGTCCTTCCGAAGCGGATTGCGAGGCTGAGGCAGATCATGCCGCGCAGCGGATCAGGTGCGCTGCTGTTCACACTATCGGTACTGCGTGACCTGTAGGCTCTCGCGCCACTTCTCATCAGCAACTATCGTTACGTGGCACTTATCGCGTATGCGCGAAGCTTTGGCCTGCAGCACATCGATTGCGACGAGCCTCGATTCCAGTTCTTCCGGCGATAGAGTCCCGTAATCGTCACCTGTAGCGGGTAGCTCTTTCAACAAGCCGTCAACGTCCGCCCGAACCTTTTCGCACTCCTGTACCCATGCAGCTTGATTGCTTGATCCAAAGCTACCGCCCGAGACGTGAGCGGAAGTCCTTGACGCTTGCGCTCGATTGATGAGCGCCGGAAGCTGTTCGAGAATTGCCCGCGTTGCGGTTTCCGCTTTGCGAAGTTCAAGCCGAAGATCGAGCGCTTTCATTCGACCTGATCGTCGATAACCGAGATACCCGAGGCAAGCTCCCGTTACACCCGTGATCATGCCGACGATGCCAGTTACCACGCCGACGTAGGGTAGCCATTCATTCATCATCTGCCCCAGGGTCCCGCTCCCAGAACGCGCAGCCCATCGCCGGGACACCGACCACATGCCGTCCGCTGCCCCGCTCGCACAGCAGATGCCCCGCGTAGAACCGCCCCTGGAAGTGCGTGCGATGGTCTAGACCATCGCATTTGCGAAACCACGAATTGCGAAGACCATCGCATTCGTGGACCTCGTTCGGCGCCGAGAAAGCGCACTGCATCAAGGACTTGGTGGAGACGAGGGCCCTCCTACGCCAAGGCTTCGGAGGGCACCCTGCTGCGCGCTACACAGTATCGACCCTGCGTAGCGCGCAGCGCGCAGCAGGGTGGTGGAGACGAAGGGGATCGAACCCTCGACCTTCGCATTGCGAACGCGACGCTCTCCCAGCTGAGCTACGTCCCCACGCGGCGGCATTTTACCGAGTGCAACGGGCCCCGTCCAAGGGCTGCGGTGAAGGGCTAAACTGCGCAGCCTCGCCGGCGGGGAGGCCGGCAGGCGATGAAATACACACAGGAATTCTGCGAGCGCGAGTACAACATCCGCTCGCGCGTGCCGGAATACCCGGCCATTTTCTCCAGGTGGGCCGCGCAGGGAGCCGCAACGCGAAGTCTGCATGCGTGCCTGCTCGATCTGGCCTACGGCGACGAGCCGTCCGAGCGGCTCGACATCTTTCCGACGCGCGAGGAGCCGTCGCCATTGCTTGTCTTCATCCATGGCGGCTACTGGCGATCGATGGACAAGTCCGATTTCTCGTGGATCGCGCCGAACTTCGTCCGGCACGGCGTCACGGTCGCGCTGATCAATTACGGGCTGGCGCCCCGCACGCCGGTCGAGGACATGGTGCGGCAGACGCTCGCTGCGATCGCCTGGCTGTACCGCAAAGCGGAGCGCTACGGCATCGACCGCGACCGCATCAGCCTGTGCGGCCATTCGGCCGGCGCCCATCTGGCCGCCATGGCGCTCGCAGCGTTATGGAGGGTCTACGGACAGGACTTGCCGGCCGATCTGGTCAAGGGGGCGCTGGCGATCAGCGGGGTGTACGACCTGGAACCGCTGGTGTACGCGCCGTTCCTGAACGGCGACCTGAACCTGGACCTCGAGCGCGCCGTCCGCCTTTCCCCGGTGAACTACCCGGCGCGTGCCGGGGCGCGCCTGATCACTGCGGTCGGCAGCGCCGAATCGTCCGAGTTCGTCCGGCAAACGGCGCTGATCGGTCAGCACTGGCGGGCGAACCGGGTGCGCGATGTGCCGCTGCCCGGCTGCAACCATTACGAGGCGATCGAGTCGCTGCCCGATCCGGCTGGCCCGCTGTTCGATGCCGCGCTCGATCTGGCGCGGCGCTGAGCCCGCCGATCGATGTGGGCGGCCTCAGGCCGGAATTCCCAGCGCCAGCGCCCGAGCCTTCATCAGCGCGTGCAGAACCCGGGTCGACGGCACCAGCGCGCCGGTGAGCTCGGCCAGCTCGATCACCGCTCCCACGATCGCCGCCAGCTCCAGCGGGCGGCGCTGTTCCAGATCCTGCAGCATCGAGATGCGGGCGGCGCCGAGCTGGCGCGCCACGTCGATGCGCTGGTCGGGCGTCATCCCGATCGAAACGCCCAGCCGCCCGGCCACCTCGATGCCCTCGCGCAGCACGTCGCGGATCACGTCCAGTACCTCGGCATCGCCGCAGATCTGATCCATCCGGTACCCGGTCAGCGCCGCCACCGGATTGAAACTGAG
>DASZFP010000134.1:0-9666 GCA_035939615.1 Burkholderiaceae bacterium
CCAGGCCGCCGCCTTCATTCCCGCACCGGGAGTGAGCGAGGAGGAGCTGGCCGACACCGCGCAGCTCGCCTCGCTCGCCGACGAGACACCCGAGGGGCGCAGCATCGTGGTGCTGGCCAAGCAGCGCTTGAACCTGCGCGAGCGCGACCTGGAATCGCTGCACGCGACCTTCGTTCCCTTTTCGGCGCAGACCCGAATGAGCGGGGTCGATCTGCCGGAGCGCGAGCTGCGCAAGGGCGCGGTCGATGCGGTGCGGGGCTACGTCGAAGCGAGCGGCGGGCGGTTCAACGAGGCGGTCAGCCGTCTGGCCGACGACATCGCGCGGCGCGGCTCCACGCCGCTGGCGGTGGCCGAGAGGCGAGGCACTGTCGCCAGGGTGCTGGGCGTGATCGAGCTCAAGGACATCGTCAAGGGCGGCATCAAGGAGCGGTTCGCCGAGCTGCGGCGGATGGGCATCCGCACCGTGATGATCACCGGTGACAATCGGCTCACGGCCGCCGCCATCGCGGCCGAAGCCGGGGTGGACGATTTCCTGGCCGAGGCGACGCCGGAAGCCAAGCTGAAGCTGATTCGCGAGCACCAGGCTCAGGCCAAGATGGTGGCGATGACCGGCGACGGCACCAACGACGCGCCGGCCCTGGCGCAGGCCGACGTGGCCGTCGCCATGAACTCGGGCACCCAGGCGGCCAAGGAGGCGGGCAATCTGGTCGACCTGGACAGCAATCCGACCAAGCTGATCGAGATCGTCGAGATCGGCAAGCAGATGCTGATGACGCGCGGGGCGCTGACGACGTTCTCGGTCGCGAACGACGTGGCAAAGTACTTCGCGATCGTCCCGGCCGCGTTCGCCACCACCTACCCGCAGCTGAAGCTGCTGGACATCATGCACCTGACCACGCCGAACTCGGCCGTGCTGTCCGCCGTGATCTTCAACGCCCTGATCATCGTTGCGCTGATCCCGCTGGCGCTGCGCGGCGTACGCTACCGCGCGCTCGGACCGGCGCCCCTGCTTCGGCGTAACCTTCTGATCTACGGAGTGGGCGGGATTATCGTGCCGTTCATCGGGATCAAGGCCATCGACCTGCTGCTGTATGCGGCGGGGCTTGCTTGACGAGGATTCCCATGCGCCAGATTCTCAGACCCGCACTGAGCCTGTTCGTCGCGCTGTCCGTGCTGACCGGGCTGATCTATCCGCTGTTGATGACCGGCGCCGCGCAGGCTTTGTTTCCGCGCCAGGCCGGCGGCAGCCTGATCGAGCGCGACGGCAAGCCGGTCGGTTCGCGCCTGATCGGGCAGAATTTTTCCGGCGCGAAGTACTTCTGGGGGCGGCTGTCGGCGACTTCGCCGATGCCCAACAACGGCGCCGGCTCCGGCGGCTCGAACCTGGCGGCCACCAACCCGGCGCTGGTCGACCAGGCCAAGGGTCGCATCGAGGCGCTGCGCGCGGCCGATCCCGGCTGGACCGGACCCGTTCCGGCCGACCTCGCAACCGCTTCGGGCAGCGGCCTGGACCCGGACATCCGGCCCGAATCGGCGCTGCTGCAGGTCGCGCGCGTGGCGCATGCGCGCGGGCTGGACGCGGCGCGCGTGCGCGCTTTGGTCGCCGATCACACCGAGCGTCCGCTGATCGGACTGATCGGGGAGCCCCGCATCAACGTGCTCGAACTGAACCTCGCACTGGACGCGATGAAGCCTTGACCGGCACCGAGGACGAACGCCCCGACCCGGACGCGTTGCTGGCCGCGATCCAGGCCGAGGCGGCCACCGAAGCCTCGGACGGCGAGCCGCGGCGCGGGCGCCTGCGCGTCTATTTCGGCGCATCGGCCGGTGTCGGCAAGACCTACGCGATGCTGTCGGCCGCGCGGCGGCTGGCCGAGGACGGCGTCGACGTCGTCGTCGGCGTGGTCGAAACGCACGGGCGCAGGGAGACCGAGACGCTGCTGGCCGGCCTGACCGTGCTGCCGCGCCGGCGCGTGGAAATGCGCGGTGTCGCGCTGCACGAATTCGACCTGGATGCGGCGCTTGCGCGCAAGCCGCAACTGCTGCTGGTCGATGAGCTGGCCCATACCAACGCACCGGGCTCGCGCCATCCGAAGCGCTGGCAGGATGTGGAAGAGCTGCTGGCGGCGGGCATCGACGTCTTTTCCACGCTGAACGTCCAGCATCTGGAATCGTTGAACGATGTGGTCGCGGGCATCACCGGAATCCCGGTGGCCGAAACGATCCCGGACCAGTTCTTCGACCGCGCCGACGAGGTAGTGCTGGTCGATCTGTCGGCCGAGGAGCTGCTGACCCGGCTGCAGGCCGGCAAGGTCTACCTGCCGGAGCAGGCCGAGCGGGCCCGGCAGAACTTCTTCCGCAAGGGCAACCTGATCGCGCTGCGCGAGCTGGCGCTGCGGCGCACCGCCGAGCGGGTCGAAGAGGACGTTCAGGCCTACCGCGAGGCCAAGGCGATCGCGCCGGTGTGGAAGACGGCCGCCTCGCTGATGGTCACGGTCGGTCCCCACACGGGCGGCGAGCAGGTCGTGCGCAGCGGAGCGCGGCTGGCGCAACAGTTGAACGCCGAATGGTTCGCGGTGTACGCGGAAACTCCGAAGCTGCAGCGGCTGCCGGAAGTCGAGCGCCAGCGGATCCTGGCCCGGCTGCGGCTGGCCGAATCGCTGGGTGGACGCTCGGCCGTCATCGCCAGCACCGACGCCGCCGAGGGCCTGGCGCAGTTTGCGAGGCGCAACAATGTCTCACGCGTCGTGATCGGGCGGCGCGAATTTCGCAGCTTTCCGTTCCTGGCGGCGCTGAGCATCCGGCTGGCTCGCAAGCTGCCCGATGCCGACATCTTCTTCGTCGCCCGCACCGAGCTGCCCGGCAAGTCGGCGCCGGCCCGCGCGGCGGACGACGAGGCCGCCCGCTCCTTCGAATGGACCGGCTACGGCTGGGCGGCCGCCTTGTGCGGCGTCCTGACGCTGCTGCTGGCGCCGATCCGCTCGCGGCTCGATCTGGCCAATGTCGTGATGCTGTATCTGCTGGCGACCGTCACGGCGGCACTGCGGTTGGGACGCGGTCCGGCGCTGCTGGCGGCCGTGCTGGGCGTGGGCCTGTTCGACTTCTTCTTCGTGCCGCCGTATTACACGCTGGCGGTCAACGACTCCAAGTACCTGGTCACCTTCGCCGTGATGCTGGCCGCCGGCCTGCTGGTGGGCCAGTTGACCGCCGGACTGCGCTACTCGGCCCGCGTGTCGCAGCACCGCGAGGAGCGGGCCCGCGTGCTGTTCGAATTCGCGCGCGAGCTGTCCTCGCAGCTCGAGCTGGAGCCGATCGTGGAGCGCGCGCAGACCGCCGTCGCCGCCACCTTCCAGTCCCAGGTTGCGGTGCTGCTGCCGGATGACCACGGCCGGCTGCGGGCGCCGGCCCAGATGCCCGAGGAAGTCGATCTGGGCGCTGGCCAGTGGAGCTTCGATCGCGGCGCGCCAGCCGGATTGAACACGGATACGCTGGCCGGCTCGAAGTGCTTGTACCTGCCGCTGCGCGCGCCGATGCGGGTACGCGGCGTGCTGGTGCTGAAGCCGCGCGTGCGCCGGCTGCTCCAGATACCGGAGCTGCGCCAGCAGCTCGACACATTCGCCTCGCTGATCGGCATTTCGCTGGAGCGGGTTCACTACGTCGAGGTGGCCCGCCAGGCGGCGATGACGATCGAGACCGAGCGGCTGCGCAACACCGTGCTGTCCTCGTTGTCGCATGATCTGCGCACGCCGGTGGCGGCATTGATCGGATTGGCCGAGTCGCTGTTGCTGCAGCCGCCTGTGCTGTCGGAGGCGCAGCGCGATACGGCTCGGGGGCTGATCGAGCAGGCCCGCCGGATCTCGCGGATGCTGGAGAACCTGCTCGAGATGGCGCGCTTGAGCGCCGGCGCCACGCGCCTGAACCTGGGCTGGAATGCCCTGGAGGAAACGGTCGGCACCGCGATCGCATCCTTGCAAGGCGTGTTGACCCGTCACAAGATCCAGATCGACCTGCCGATCGACCTGCCGCTGGTCGAATACGATGCGCTGCTGATGGAGCGCGTGTTCGCCAACCTGCTCGAGAACGCCGCCAAGTACACGCCGCCGGGCAGCCGCGTCCGGATCGAAGCGCGCGCCCAGCCCCAGCAGCTGACGGTACAGGTGTGCGACGATGGACCGGGGCTGCCGCCCGGACGCGAGCAGGCGGTGTTCGAAGCGTTCGAACGCGGCAGCCGGGAGGATGCGCGTCCAGGCGTCGGGCTCGGCCTGGCGTTGGCCCGCGCGATCATTCAGGCTCATCACGGCTCGCTGGTGGCCGAGCCCGCGCCGGGGGCAGGCGCCTGCTTCCGGATCACGCTGCCGCGTCGCGAGCCTCCCGACACTCCCGAGGACAGCCCGGCCTCGGATCCGGCTGCGGCCGGCGCTCACGGCAGCGAACCCGGATGAGCGCCGCCCCGGTGGCCATCGTGGTCGAGGATGAACCGCAGATCCGGCGCTTCGTGCGCACCGCCCTGGAGTCGGAGAGCTGGCGCGTGATCGAGGCCGCAACGCTGAAGGAAGGCTTGTCGGAGAGCGCCACCCGCCGCCCGGACCTGGTGGTGCTGGACCTGGGACTGCCCGACGGCGACGGCATCGAGCTGGTGCGCTCGATGCGGGCCTGGTCCAGCTCGCCGATCCTGGTGCTGTCGGCGCGCGGCGAGGAAAAGGACAAGATCCAGGCGCTCGATGCGGGCGCCGACGACTACCTGACCAAGCCGTTCGGTATCGGCGAGCTGCTCGCGCGGGTGCGCGCCCTGGCGCGGCGTCGCGTGCGAGGCGATGCCGGCGAGCCGGTGTTTCGGGTCGGCGACATCGAGGTCGACTTCGCCAGTCGCCGCGTCAAGCGCGCCGGACAGCCCGTGCGCCTGACACCGATCGAGTACCGGCTGTTGACGCTGCTGGCCACCAACGCGGGCCGTGTGCTGACGCATCGTCAGATCCTGCGCGAAGTATGGGGGCCGGCCTACGTGGAGCACGAGCACTACACCCGGATCTACATGGGTCACTTGCGCCGCAAACTGGAAGCCGATCCGGCCCAGCCACGCTTTCTGCTGACCGAAACCGCGGTCGGTTACAGATTGGCGACCGGGTAGGCGCCCGCCCGACCAGACGGGTCAGAACGAGGAGGCGTTAGCGCCGGCACTGCCGACCGCGACGAATCCGTGGCTGTTGTCGTTGACCGACGTGGAGATCCAGAAGGTGGGAGACAATTGCAGCGGCGGCGTCGATCCGTGACCGTTGCCGGTCATCGCGATCGGATTGTTGACCCCGGTGGAGGTCGCGGCCGACCAGGTTCCGGGCGTGCCGAGCTGGCTGGTGAACACGTTGCCGCTGGAATCGAGCGCGACAAACTGCGTCGAGTAGCCGATCGCGACGAAATTGGCCGCCCCGATAATCGGCACCGTCGTCCATGGGGATGCGCTGCCGGTCACGGCCGTGCTCTCGAACGCCGTGCTGTTGTCGCCGACCACGACCCAGGTGTTGATCGCGACGGTCCAGTTATTGCCGATCACGCCGTTGGAAACGTTGTTGTCGTTGTTGCCGAACGCGATCGCTCGCAGCGTGTTGGCGCCGCCCCCGACCGTGGTGACGAACCAGGTCAAGCCGCCGTCGGTCGAGCCGTCGATGACGCCCGAATCGCCGACTGCCAGGCACGTGGAGCTGATGCACTCGACCGCGCGCAGATTGGCGCTCGTGTTCGATACCTGCGCGCTCCAGTTGACCCCGTCGGCGCTGGTCTGGATGCGCCCGTTGTCGCCCACCGCCACGAAGTTCGCCCCCGAAGTCGACATCGCGCGCAGCGTGTCGTGGGTGGCATTGGACGTCGCGCCCGGGAACCAGTTAATCCCATCGGGGCTGGTAATCGATGCGCCGGCGGCGCCGACCGCGACGAACAACCGGCTGGGGTTGGGAACGTTGGGATTGCCGGTGATTGCTGTGACAGCATACAGATCGGTCGCGTATCCCACCGGTGTTACGGAGGTCCAGTTAACGGCGTCGGCACTCATGAAGATGGCGCCGCCCGGCCCGACCGCGACGAAGGTCCCGCTCGGCCCGCTGTTGGCCCCGCAGAGGTTCAGCGTGGCGTAGCCGACGGCGTTGATGTTGGCGCCGATCGGATTGCCTGGGCGCCAGGTGCCGGGGCCGCCGGCGGGCCTGGCGGTGGCCAGGATCGCGGGGCTGCCCGGACCGCCGGGCGCCGTGCCGGTATGGGCATCGACCGTGAAGTAATAGCTCTGGCCATTGCCTGCACTGCACAGCAGCGCCGGAGGCTGGGCCTTTGAACCCTGATTGTTCAGCGGGAACCCTGCGATATTGGCGTCGCTCCAGTTAAGCGCCGTCAATGCCGGATTGGTCGCCACGAATACGTAATAGGTCACGCCGGCCTTCGAATTCCAGGTCAAGCCGGCGATGCTGTCGCCGCTCATCGCTTGAATCCCGGCGGGCGAATTCTGCGGATCGCCGCTGTTGCCCAGGCACCCGCACAGCACGGCGCCGGCGCAACCGAGGGGAAGAAGGAATCGCAATCTCACTCTTAAGCTCGATTCATCGGCGCGGACGCGCGTGGTGGTTTGTACGGGGACAGGCTGGCCGGGGCGCCGCTACCCGCGGGAAACTCACGAAAAAGGCGCACTTTATCATCGTGTGGGAACAGGCTCGGCGCCGCTTGGGATTGCGCAACATCAAAGGCTGGCGGACCGTAAACCCCTAAGCTGCTCCGGTTGGTACCCTGAGCCTCGTCGGCAGTGATTTCACTGCGCAGCGGGCGTCAGAAGGAGCAGTCCAATGACAGCCGGGAAGCCTCGCATCGCAGCCGACGCTCGCCACGGCCAGCTGCTGATCGGCTTCAAGCCGATCGACGATCTGCACCGCGAGTTCCAGGACATTCTGGATGCGCTGACCGATCCGTCAGAAGCCGATTTTGGCGCCGACCTGCTGGGGCTGCACAAGCACTTGCTGCGGCATTGCGCCATCGAGGAAGAGTTCATGCGGCAGGAGGATTACCCGCAACTCGACCGGCACCGACAGGAGCATCAGCACCTGCTCGAGTCGGTTGCCGATGCGCGCCGCCGCTTCGATAGCGGCGACATCGAGGGCACGCGCCGCTTCCGCACAGAGCTGCTCGAGTGGTTCCGGGTCCACGCTCACAGCGAGGATGCCCAGCTGGCGGCGTACCTCGAAGGCGCCCCCGGCTGATCAGATCATCCAGAACGCCAGTCCCACCAGGGCGATGAGCGCGCCGCTCAGCACCTCCCCATAGCGTTCGAAGGCGCCCAGGCGCACGCGCTGCAGTCCGGCTGTCGAAACGACACTGAGCAGTACGTAAGTGGCGATCGTGGTGGCACCAAACACCAGGGCCATCAGACCGACCAGTGGGGCGCCGTATCTGCTGGCGGCGAAGAAGGCCGGGATCCCTTCAATCATCGGCGAGGAGCCCAGGATCAGCAGCAGCGCCGCGCGCTGGCCGCTACCGCCGTCGTGATCATCATCGTGGCGGTGTGCCGCCGATGGCCCGTGTTCGTGGGGCTGTCCGCTGTGGCCGCGCACCTCGCGCCAGGCCGACACCGCGATCCATAGCCCGAACCCGACCAGGGCTGCGCTCGCGAGCGAATCGACCCAGTGACCGAAGCGTTGCGCCGCCGCCACCCCGGCCAGCCAGACGATCGAGGCGATGGCCAGCGTCGAGAGCACATGACCGACACCGGCCTTGAAGGCGACGCGCGCCGTTGCGGTCCGGGTCCAGCCCCGCTGCCGCGCCATCAGGGCGATGGGCATCCAGTGATCGGGCACCATCGTATGCAGGATGCCCACCGCGGCGACGGCGCCAACCAGCAGGGAAGCGGACGGATCGCTCACGCGGGCCTCACAGATACCGTGCGATGGTCTTGAACTCGGTGACCGACGCGCGCGCCCGGGGGCCCCTGGCGTCGACCACGTGATCCAGGCAGTGATCGAGGTGGTCGTTGATGAACGTCTTCTTGGCCTCGCGCACGGCGCGCTCGGCCGCCTGCAGCTGCTGGGCCACCTCCAGACACGGCCGCCCCGCCTCGATCATTTCGCCGATGCTGCGCAGCTGCCCTTCGGCGCGCTTGAGTCGCTTGAGGACTTCGGGATGGGTCGTGTGGGCGTCGGCTGAGGCCATGGCGGTGCGCTCCAGATACTATCCCCAGTATAGTATGTCGATCGACCGGTTCCGCATAAAAACGGCATAAAAAAGCGCGGCCGGGGCGCTCGATTTCTGAAATCGGGCCAATTTGCGCTTGACACCAAAAACACGCCCGGCGCAAAATTGGCTCACCGCAACAACGGAGCAATCCATGGATCCTTGCCCTAGTACCGGTTCGCCCCTGGCGAACTGATCGGCGAGTACTTCGGCAGCGTTCCATCTCTGTCGCCGTCTCGCTGGTCACAGCGGGACGGTGCGATTCAAGCGGTTCTTCAGGGTGTCGGCAACGACCCCTTTGATGCACCTCCCGGTTAGTCGCGCAAGTCGCGTCGCGAATGCTGTAGCGGCCTGACCTGAGCGCGGTGGCACCTCACCGTGTTCAGGCCAAGCTTCGCTTCAGCCTGCCTCGCGCCTGCGTGCCCACAAAAGCGCCGCCCACGACCGTGGGCGGCACCGGCTGACGAGGCGACATCATGACGGTCGAGTTTCAAACCCAGGCGTTCGAGCGCGTGGCTGCCGGCGAGGCGGCGGCCGTGCTCGATACGGCGCACACCGGTGATATCCGGGGTGCTTTCGGCACGATCCGGCACGGCGATACACGGCCGCGCGAGAGCTTTCGCCACCGCTGGCAGACGCTGCTGGCGATTTTGGGCCCGGGCCTGATCGTGATGGTCGGCGACAACGACGCCGGTGCCTTCGGCACCTATACGCAGGCCGGGCAGAACTACGGCACTTCGCTGCTGTGGACCCTGTTGCTGCTGATCCCGGTGCTGTACGTCAACCAGGAGATGGTGTTGCGCCTGGGCGCCGTCACCGGCGTGGGCCACGCTCGCCTGATCTTCGAGCGTTTCGGCAAGTTCTGGGGCGCTTTCAGCGTCATCGACCTGTTCCTGCTGAACGCGCTCACCATCGTCACCGAGTTCATCGGCATCAGCCTGGGCCTGGACTACCTGGGCGTGTCCAAGCTCTGGGGCGTAAGCCTGGCGGCGCTCATCATCATCGGTGCCGCCAGCACAGGGGACTTCCGCCGTTTCGAGCGCTTTTCGCTCGTCCTGGTGTTCGGCAGCCTGCTGCTGGTGCCGATCTTCGTGATGATCCATCCGCCGCTGGGCCGGATCAGCCACGACTTCCTGGTCCCGCAACTGCCCGAAAACGGCAAACTCAACGAAGTGATGCTGCTGATCATCGCGATCGTCGGCACCACGATCGCGCCCTGGCAGCTGTTCTTCCAGCAAAGCTACGTGATCGACAAGCGCATCACGCCGCGTTTCATACGCTACGAGCGGCTCGATCTGTGGCTGGGGATCGCACTGGTCATCATTGGCGCCGTGGCGATGATGGCGTTCACCGCGGCGACCTTCAGCGGCCACGCGGAGTTCGGCAACTTCAGCGATGCGGCGGCCGTGGCGAGCGGCATCGAGAAGTACTGCGGGCGCCTGCCCGGGGCCCTGTTCGCCATTGCCC
>DASZFP010000135.1:0-22436 GCA_035939615.1 Burkholderiaceae bacterium
CACCGCCCGCCCTGCGTAGCCCGAAGGGCGAAGCGGGGCTATTGCGTCCTTGCTCCCAGCAGCGCGTCCGGAAACCAGATCGCGATCTGCGGGACCAGGCACAGGACCAGCAGTGCCAGCGTCATCAGCGCGACGAACGGCAGCACGCCCAGCACCACGTCACGCAGCGGTATATCGGGCGCCACGTTTCGAATCACGAAGATATTCAGCCCGACCGGCGGGTGGATCAGCCCCATTTCCATCACGATCGTCATCGCCACGCCGAACCAGACCAGGTCGAAGCCGGCCGCACGCAACGGCGGCAGGATCACCGGCGCCGTCATCAGGATGATCGACACCGGCGGCAGGAAAAAGCCGAGCACCACCACCATCAGCAGGATCGAGATCAGCAGCAGCCAGCGCGACAGGTGCAGCCCGACGATCCATTGCGCGGTCGCCTGGCTGATGTGAAGGTAACTCATCACGTACGAGTACAGCAGCGACATGCCGATGATGAACATCAGCATCGTGGATTCGCGCAGCGTCGAAACTAGGATCGGGGCGACCTCCCTGAGGCGCCAGACCCGGTAGATCGTGCCGACCAGCCCAAGGGCGAGCAAAGCGCCCAGACCGGCCGTTTCGGACGGGGTCGCGAAGCCCCCGTACAGCGCCACCATCACGCCGGTGAGCAGCAGCAGAAACGGCATCACCCGCGGCAGCGCCTGGAAGCGCTGCGTCATGGTGAACGGCTCGTGGTCCAGCAGGGCCGATCGGGCCCCGTGCAGGCGCGAAGCCTCGCTGGCGCGCCGCTGCTCCAGGCGGTAACGCCACACGCAATAGGCGCTGAACAGCACCACCAGCAGCAGGGCGGGGCCGACGCCGGCCAGGAACAGCCGCCCGAGGGACTGCTCGGCCACCACCGCGTAGATGATCATCGTGATCGACGGCGGCAGCAGTATTCCCAGCGTGCCGCCCGCCGCGATGATGCCGGCGGCAAAGCCGCCGGGGTAGCCGCGCATCCGCATTTCGGGAATCCCGGCCGAGCCGATCGCCGAGCAGGTGGCCGGGCTCGAACCGGCCATCGCGGCGAACAGCGCGCAGGCGAACACGTTGGCGATGCCCAGGCCCCCCGGAATCCGGTTCATCCAGACGTGGACCGCGCTGTAAAGGTCCGCCCCGGCGCGCGAGCGCCCGATCGCGGCCCCTTTCAGGATGAACAGCGGAATGGACAGCAGCGTGATGCTGGCCATTTCCTCGTACACGTTCTGGGTGACGATTTCGAGCGCCGCCAGCGGCATCAGCGCGAGCATGAACGACACGGCGGTGATGCCGAGCGCGAAGGCGATCGGCATCCCCGTGAACATGAACACGAGCGTGGCCACGCCGTAAGCGGCGCCCACTGCGCCCGCGCTCACCGGCGCTCGCCTTGTGACCGTCCGAAACCGGCTGCCTGCAGCGCCAGTTGAAGCGACAGCAGCGTCATGCCCGTCGCCATCAGTCCATACGGGATCCACAGGGGTGGAGCCCAGGTCGAGTCGGTGGTCTGCCCCTCGTGAACCGCTTCGAGCAGCAGCACCCACGATTTCCAGGCGAAAAACGAGCAAAACAGCAGGCTGAGCACGTCGCACAGCCACATCCGCAGACGGTTCCAGCGCGGCGTCAGAAAGCCCGCCATCACGCCGATGCCGATGTGGCCGCGGTTCGCCTGCACGTAGGCGCCGCTCATGAAGGTCGCGCCGACCAGCAGGAACACCGAAAGTTCATCCTGCCAGTCGGTCGGTAACTTGAGGAAATAGCGCGTGGCAACGCTGCTGGTCAGAACCGCGGCGGCCGCCAGCATCGCCGCTATCGAAACGGCTGCGAACAGGCGATTGATCAGGCTCAGAGCGCGCGATAGCCGTTCGAACATCGAGTTCGCCGTGGCACCTCCGCCGCCAGGCTCAAGCCATCGTCTGCTCGGCCAGCTTCATCAGCCGGGCGCAGCTGTCCGATCGGGCAGCAAAGTCCTTCCACGCGGTATCGCGTGCCAGCGCGCGCCAGTGATCCACCGTGGCGGCCGTCAGGTCGTACACCTTGCCACCGGCTTTCTGGTAGACCATCGCGACTTTCTGATCGTCCGCCTTGGCTCCCTCGACCCCGAACGGCTCCAGGGCCGTGGCCGCCGAGGTGATCGCGTCCTGCTGGTTCTTCGGAAGCGTCTCGAACACGTTGCGCGACATCAGCAGCGGCTCCAACATGAACCAGTACGCCTTGCCGCGACCGGTGGTGAGCTGCTTTGCCACCTCTTCGAGACGGTACGAGATCAGGCTGGTCGAGGACGTCATCGCGGCGTCCAGCACGCCGGTCTGCATCGCCGCGTAGATCTCGTCGGACGTGACCGACGTCACCGCTGCTCCGGCCGCCTTCAGCACCATCTCCATCTCGGGGCTGCCGCCACGCACTTTCAGTCCCTTGGCGTCCCCGGGCTCGACGATCGGCCGGGTGCGGCTGACCACGCCGCCCGCCTGCCAGACCCAGGTCAGGATCATGATGCCCTTGTCGGCCAGCACGCCCGCCAGCGTCCGCCCCACCGGCAACTCTTTCCAGCTCGAGCCCTGCTCGTAGGACGAAACCACACCGGGCATCAGCCCGATGTTGGCCTCGGCGATCTCACCGCCCGCATACGGCAGCGGCACCAGCCCTAGGTCCAGCGCACCCTTGCGCAGCGCACTGATCTGGGCCTTGGTCTTCATCAGCGAGGAATTCGGGTAGATCGTGATCTTCAACGCGCCCGAAGTGCGCCGCTCGACGTCGGCCGCGAAGCGGCGACACAGCCGGTCGCGGAAGTCGCCGTCCTCGCCCGTGCTGGGAGGAAACTGATGCGACAGCGCCAAAGCCCGCGGTTCGGCGGCCCAACCCGTGCGCAGTCCTGCCCCCACGGCCGAGGCACCAGCGACTGCCTGAACCAGTCTGCGCCTAGTTCGATCCATCTTGAAACCTCCGTTGCGCCCGCGCGGCGCCAGCGTCCGTACTGTTCGGTGGGATATCTTCGAGTCGCGCCGATTCTAGCGAGTCGCGATCGGCCGCGCACCCACGCGTTCGAAGTGGCTTCGTCCGGGGCGCTAGACTTTGAGCTTCTTGCGCGTGGCTTCGGCGCTGCTCTTGCGGACGGGGTTGCCGGTGTCGTTGGCGGCAACGCCCGGGCGATCCTCGAACAGCAGGCTCTGGGCGGTGATCTTGATCCGGACGCGAACCCGGTGCGGCCGGCCCAGCATCTTCTGCACCGCCGGGTCGTCGACTTCAATGTCGCGATAGATATCGATCCGGTGCTCAAGGCCGGCCCGGGTCAGCGCTTTGGCCGCCCGGCGCGCCAAGTCACCCAGCTTGATGTCGTCGGAAACCTTGGTCATGTCGCGGCTGTCCTGCTCGCGGCCCCCATGGCGATGCCGCGCCAAAAACGTGATTGCTGCTGCACGTCCCAGCCGGATTCGAAAGTGAGTCCAACCTCAACATGACAGTGAAAAATGCCCCGGCGCGACCGTTTCGGCTTCAATGCTGCCGAGCGGGCCCTGGGGACGGGGCAGGTTAACTCCGCCCCTTGCTGCGCGCCATCGACCGGGTGTCCCCCGCATACGCTAAGACCCTTAAACCGACGCCCCATTGTCGCGTCAGGCTTCCAGCCCGCGCTGTAGGTCCTGCTGGAGGTCCTCGACGTCCTCCAACCCGACGGCGATCCGCACCAGCGACTCGTCGATGCCGGCGCGCTGGCGCATCTCTGCCGTCAGCCGCCCGTGCGTGGTGGTGGCCGGGTGGGTAATGGTGCTTCGCGTGTCGCCCAGGTTGGCGGTAATCGACAGCAGCCGAACCGCGTCGATCAGGCGCCAGGCGCGCTGGCGCGCCTCGGCCTGGGCTGCCTTCAGTTCGAATCCGACCACCGCCCCGAAGCCGCTTTGCTGGCGCCGCGCCAGAGCGTGCTGAGGGTGCGACTCGAGGCCCGTGTACAGCACCCGGGCCACGGCGGGCTGCTGCTGCAGCCACTTTGCCAGCTGCAGGGCCGAAGCCGATTGCGCCTTCAGGCGAAGCGGCAGCGTCTCCAGGCCCTTGAGCAGCACCCAGGCATTGAACGGAGACAGGCTGGGGCCGGTGGTCCGCAGCGTCGGAACCAGCACCTCGCGCACGAAGTCCGTTCGTCCGACCAGCGCCCCTCCGAGCACCCGCCCCTGCCCGTCCAGGTACTTGGTGCCCGTGTGCATCACCAGATCCACGCCGAATTCGAGCGGGCGCTGCAAGGCGGGAGTGCAGAAGCAGTTGTCGACTACCGTAAGGGCGCCCAGCTCGCGGCCCGCAGCCGCGAACGCGTCCAGGTCCACCACTTCCATCGTGGGATTGGACGGCGTTTCGCAGAACATCAGCCGGGTCCGGGGCCGCGCCGCCGCCCGCCATCCGGACGGATCCGTGCCCGACACGAAGGTGGTCTCGATGCCGAACCGCGCGAGCTGATTGGAAAACAGCTGCACGGTGGCTCCGAACACGTTGGCGCTGCACAGAACGTGATCGCCCGCCTTCAGATGCGCCAGGCACAGGATCAGGATGGCCGACATGCCCGAGGCGGTGGCCAGGCAGTCCTGACCGCCCTCCAGAGCGGCCAGCCGCTGCTCGAACATGCGCACGGTCGGATTGGAAAAGCGCGAATAGACGTAGCCCTCCTCCTGCCCGGCGAACCGCCGCGCGGCCTGTTCGGCACTGTCGAACACGAAGCTGGAGGTCAGGAAAAGCGCCTCGCTGTGCTCGTTGAACTGGCTGCGCATCGTGCCGGCGCGAACCGCCCGGGTCTGCGTGCCGCCGCGGCGATCGTCTTGGCTCATGGCCGGCTCACGAATCGGCCGATTCGATCGCCAGGCTGAGCTGAGACAGTCCGCCGCCCTCGGAAAGCTGCGGTGCCAGCCGGGCACGCTCGATCCGGTCCAGGTAGGCCGCCGTCACGTCGCCGGTGATGTACACGCCGTCGAAGCACGAGGCTTCAAAGCCGTCCAGATGGGTGGCGCCGGCGCGCACCGCGCTCTTGAGGTCATCGATGCCCTGGTAGATCAGTGCGTCGGCGCCGATCAGGCGCCGGATCTCATCGTCCGTGCGCGAGGCCGCGATCAGCTCGGCGCGCGTGGGCATGTCGATTCCATAGACGTTCGGGAAGCGCACCGGCGGAGCCGACGAGGCGAAATAGACCCGGTTGGCGCCGGCCTCGCGGGCCATCAGCACGATCTCCTGGCTGGTGGTGCCGCGCACGATCGAGTCGTCCACCAGCAGCACGTTCTTGCCCTTGAACTCGACCCCGATCGCGTTCAGCTTCTGGCGCACCGAGCGCGCCCGCACCGCCTGCCCGGGCATGATGAAGGTCCGTCCGATGTAGCGGTTCTTGATGAAGCCCTCGCGGTAGCTCAGACCGAGGCGGTTGGCCAGCTGCATCGCCGCCGGCCGGCTCGAGTCCGGAATCGGCATCACCACGTCGATGTCGCCGGTGCGCAACTCGCGGGCCACCCGGTTGGCCAGGTACTCGCCCAAGCGCAGCCGCGCCCCGTAGACCGAGATGCCGTCGATCAGCGAATCGGGGCGCGCGAGGTAAACGTATTCGAACAGGCACGGATTCAGGCTCGCCCGCTCGGCGCACTGGCGGCTGAAGAAGCGCCCATCGAAATCGACGAACACCGCTTCGCCCGGAGCCACATCGCGCACGAACCGGTAGCCCAGGCCCTCCAGCGCCACCGATTCGGATGCGATCATGTACTCGGTGCCGATATCGGTCTCCATCACTCCGAAGCACAGCGGACGGATGCCGAAGCGGTCGCGAAACGCCAGCAGTCCATAGCCGGCGATCTCGGCCACCACGGCATAGGAGCCGCTCACGCGCCCATGCAGCGCCGACACGGCGGCGAAGATCGCCTCCGGATCCAGCGACAGCCCGTTGCTGGCAATCTGCAGCTCGTGCGCCAGCACATTCAGCAGCACTTCCGAGTCGGAGTTCGTGTTGATGTGGCGCCGGTCGCGCCGGAACATCTCTTCCTTCAGGGTGTCGGTGTTGGTCAGGTTGCCGTTGTGGACCAGCGTGATGCCGAACGGCGCGTTCACGTAGAACGGCTGCGCCTCCTCGGTGTCGCTGGCCGAGCCCTGCGTCGGGTATCGGACCTGCGCGATGCCGGACTTGCCCGGCAGCGAACGCATGTTGCGGGTTCTGAACACGTCGCGCACCTGGCCCGCCCCTTTGAACATGTAGAAGCGATTGCCGTGCACGGTGGCGATACCGGCGGCATCCTGGCCGCGGTGCTGCAACAACAGCAGCGCGTCATACAGCAGCTGGTTGGCCGGACCCGTGGCCACTACACCGACAATTCCACACATCGTTTCAAACTCCAGGCACAACCTTCAGCCAGGGTGCTGAAGGTACAAGCTCGGGCGACATCCATCGTAGCGCGGCCTCGATCAACGGGGCCAGCCGCGAGGACTTCCAGAAGGGGCGCTGCGCCATCCCCAGGTGAATGATGATCACGGCTGCCAGCAGCCACACGGCTCCGGCGCGCGCAATGCCGAACAAGGCCCCCAGGGCCCGGTCCGCGCCGCCCAGCTTGGCGGCCGTCAGCACGGCGCGCAGCATGCGCCCGAGCAGGCTCGCGCTCAGCACGCAAACCAGAACGATCAGGATCGCGGCCACGGCGGTGCGCACGCCGCCCGCTCCCGGATCGAACGGAAGGCGCTCGCCCAGGCTGACCGAACAGTGAATCACCAGCAGGACCGCCAGCACCCAGCCCGCCAGGGCCGTGAGCTCCTTGACGAAACCGCGCAACGCTCCCGCGATCACCGAGATCAGAGCCACCGCTACCAGTGACACGTCCAGAAGGTTCATCGCTGGGCCTCCTCGACCCGCACGACGTTGGAGCCAACGCCCATCGCATGCAGGTGCCGGCGCACCTTGACCGCGGCGTCACGCGAGGCATACGGTCCCAGCCGCACACGGTACAGCGTGGACCCGGCTGCATCGGTGCGCTCGACGAACGGCGCAAGGCCCGCCTTGGTCAGCCGCTCGGACAGCTGGCGCGCGGCACTCTCGCTGGACAACGCAGCCGCCTGCACGAACCACCGCCCCGACTTCGCGCTGCGCGCTTCGTCGGGCGAGCCCTCCCCGGCGCCTGCGGCGGGGGCAGCCTGAGGCTGTTCCTTCGCGCTGCGCGCGTCGGCGGACGCGGACTCGGAGGCACCGCCTGTCGCCGGGGCGGGCTCCGACTGTGAGGCGGAAGGCTTGCCCTCCGTAGCACCGGGTGCGGCGGCGGGCTCGCCCGCCGGCGCGCCTGGCTTGCCCTCCGTAGCACCGGGCGCGCCCGGTGCGGAGGAGGGGGCGGAGGAGGGCGCACCCGAGGCGGAGGGGGGCAGCGACAGGCGCGGTGCGAACGGCGTGCGCTCGCTCGGAATGTCGACGGGAATGTTGTCGGGAAGCGGGCGCGGGGCCGGGTCCAGCATCATCGGAACCACCACCGCCGTACCCAGCAACAACGCCGCAGCTCCAATCAGGCGTCGGCGCATCCGTACCCGTATCCGGGCTGCCTTGCCGGCCCGCAGGGCCGTTTCGTCGACACCCGCCCCTTCGGAGCTCATCTCATCTCGAATCCGCGCCCCTCGGCTCCCGCCGGTCGCTGTGCAATTCGCGCATCGCGTCGGCGACGGTGACGAACGATCCAAACACCAAAATTCTATCATCCGGCGCGGCCGCCTCACGCGCCGCAGCCAGCGCCTGGCCGACCGAATCGAAGCGCGCGTCGAGCCGAACCGAGGGCGCCGCATGCGCCTGCAGCACCGAAGCGAGCGTGCCCGCGTCCATGCCGCGCTGACCGGAGGTCGGCGCCAGGTACCACCGATCCACGCGCCGTCCCATCTGCTGGAAAACGCCCGCCGCATCCTTGTCGCGCAGCATCGCGAACACCGCGTGCGTGCGTCCCGGGCACACGTGCTGATCCAGCGTCAGGGCCAGCGCCTCGGCCGCCTGCGGGTTGTGCGCGACATCCAGGATCACGGCCGGCCGCCCCGGAACGACCTGGAACCGTCCTTCGATTCCGGCTCGCCGCAGGCCTTCGCGAACCGCCTGCTGGCTCACCGGCAGCCGCTCCTGCAGCGCCTCCAGCGCGGCGATCGCGCCGGCCGCGTTGCGCAACTGGTGCGGCCCGCGCAGCGACGGGATGGGCAGCGCCGCGCGCCGCACGGCGCGGCCCCGGTAGGTCCACTGCTGTGGCGGCCGCACGCCCGTCTCCTCGGACAGCACGATCGCCTCGAAGTCGCGCCCCAGAATGCGCAGATCCGCGCCAATGGAGCCGGCGTAAGCCATCAGCGAGTCGGGCGGAGACGGATCGGAACAGATCGCCGGCCTTCCGCCCCGGTACACGTGCGCCTTTTCGAACGCTACGCTGTCACGCGTCGATCCCAGGTAGTCGGCATGATCCAGCCCGATCGAGGTCACCACGGAGCAGTCGGCGTCGATCAGGTTCACCGCATCCAGGCGCCCGCCCAGGCCGATCTCCAGGACCGCCGCATCGAGCCGCTGCGCGCTGAACAGCCGCAGAACAGCCAGGGTGGTGAACTCGAAATACGTGAGCGAAACGTCGCCGCGCGCGCGCTCGACCGCCTCGAACTGCTCGATCAAGGCCTCGTCGGTGGCGGGCGATCCGTCGACCATCGCCCGCTCGTTGAAGCGCAGCAGGTGGGGCGAACTGTAGCGCCCGACCCGGTAGCCGGCCGCCCGCAGCATGGCGTCGAGCATCGCGCAGGTCGACCCTTTGCCGTTGGTCCCCGCCACCACGACACTGGGACACTCCAGCCGCAGTGCCAGCTGCTCGGCCACCGGGCGCACGCGCGCCAGGCCCATTTCGATGGTTCGGTGGTGCAGCCGCTCGATCCGCTGCAGCCAGGCGTCGAGTTGCGTCACCCGCAGGCCGTTTTACGCGATCCGTCGCGCCCTACGCGATCGCGTCGATCGGCTGTCGCAGCAGCAACGCGAGCAGGCGTGCCAGTTCGTCGCGCATCTCGCGGCGGTCGATGATCAGGTCGATGGCGCCGTGCTGCAGCAGAAACTCCGCACGCTGAAATCCCTCCGGAAGCTTTTCGCGCACCGTTTGCTCGATCACGCGCGGGCCGGCAAACCCGATCAGCGCCTTGGGCTCGGCGATCACCACATCGCCCAGGAACGCGAAACTGGCCGACACACCGCCGGTGGTCGGGTCGGTCAGCACGGTCAGGAACGGCAGGCGGGCCTCGGCCAGCTTGCCCACCATGGCCGCGGTCTTGGCCATCTGCAGCAGCGACAGCAGCCCCTCCTGCATGCGCGCCCCTCCGCTGGCGGTGATGCAGATGAAGGGCACCTTCTGCTCCAGCGCCGTCTGCGCCCCGCGCACGAAGCGTTCCCCGACCACCGATCCCATCGAGCCGGCCATGAACTCGAATTCGAAGGCGGCCACCACCACCGGGATGGCCCGGATGGCCCCGCCCATCACGACCATCGCATCGGTTTCGCCGGTTGCCTGCATCGCCTCCTGGATGCGCTCGGCGTATTTGCGGCTGTCCTTGAATCTCAGCGTGTCGACCGGAACGATCTCCTGGCCGATTTCATACCGGCCTTCGGGGTCGAGCAGCGCATCGAGCCGCTCGCGCGTGCGGATCCTCAGATGATGCGAGCAGGTCGGGCAGACCTGCAGGCTGCGCTCCAATTCCGCGCTGTACAGAACGGCTTCGCAGCCGGGACACTTGGTCCACACGCCTTCCGGAACCGTCTTGCGCGAGCCGCCCTGCTTGATCCGCGGCGGCAGCAGCTTGTCGATCCAGCTCATCGGTTTCCCCCGTTGTCGGCCACGTCCTTGCCCCTGCGCGCATCCAGCGCCGCCCGGATCGTCTGAACGAACGCGCCGGCCGCCTCGACCGGATCGGCGCCGTCCGCATCCTCCATCGCCTGGATCACGCGGCTTCCGATCACGACCGCGTCGGCCACCTGTGCGATGGCCTGCGCGCTGGCGGCGTCCTTGATGCCGAACCCGACGCCCACCGGCAACCGCACCCGCTCGCGGATCGCTGGAATCCGGTCCGCCACCGCCGCCACGTCCAGGTGGCCGGCGCCGGTGATGCCCGTCAAGCTGACGTAGTACACGTAGCCGCCGGCCACGCGGGCCACCAGTTCGATCCGATGCCCGGTGGAGGTCGGCGCCAGCAGGAAGATCGGATCGATGCCGCGCTCGCGCAGGCGAGCGGCAAAATCGGTGCACTCCTCGGGCGGGTAGTCGACCACCAGCACGCCGTCGACGCCGGCGGCCGAGGCGAGCATCGCAAAACGCTCCGGGCCGATCTGCTCGATCGGGTTGGCGTACCCCATCAGCACCACCGGGGTGGTCGCGTTGTGGCGGCGAAACTCGGCGACGAATTCCAGACAATCGCGCAGTCCAACGCCCTGGCGAATCGCGCGTTCGGAGGCTCTTTGAATCACCGGCCCATCGGCCATCGGGTCTGAAAACGGCACGCCCAGCTCGATCACGTCGGCGCCCGCCCCGGCCAGCCGATGCATCAGCAGCACGGTCGATTGCGGCGATGGATCGCCCGCCGTCACGTACGGAATCAGCCCGGTGCGATCCTCGAAGTGCAGCCGCATGAAACGCTCGGCGATGCGCGACATCAGTTCTTTCCGTAGGCGACGCTGGCCTCGCGGCACGAAGCGCGGCAGTAGAACTCCAGCCCGCCCGCCTGCGCCACGATGTGCAGGTCCTTGTCGCCGCGTCCGCTCAGATTGACCAGCAGGATCTTGTCGGCCGGCAGCGTCGGGGCCAGCTTCGCCGCGTACGCCAGCGCGTGGCTCGATTCGAGCGCCGGGATGATGCCTTCTATCCGGCAGCAGTCGTGGAACGCCTGCAGCGCCTCGGCATCGGTCGCCCCGACGTACTCGGCGCGGCCATTGTCCTTCAGCCAGGCGTGCTCCGGTCCGACTCCGGGGTAGTCCAGGCCGGCGCTGATGCTGTGGGTGGCCTGGATCTGGCCCTGCGCGTCCTGCAGCAGGTAGGTGCGGTTGCCGTGCAGCACTCCCGGCGTTCCGCATTGGAGGCTGGCGGCGTGGTGCCCGCTGGACAGACCCTCGCCGGCCGCCTCGACCCCGACCAGCTTGACCTGCTCCAGCCCGATGTAATCGTAGAAGATCCCCATCGCGTTGCTGCCGCCGCCGACACAGGCGATCACGACGTCGGGCTGGCGGCCGGCGATCTCCGGCATCTGCTGCAGGCATTCCTTGCCGACCACCGAGTTGAAATCGCGCACCATCATCGGATAGGGGTGCGGGCCGGCCACGGTGCCCAGGATGTAGAACGTGTCGCCTACGTTCGTCACCCAGTCTCGCATCGCCTCGTTCAGAGCGTCCTTCAGGGTCCGCGAGCCGCTTTCCACCGGCACCACCACGGCGCCCAGCAGCCGCATCCGGTACACGTTGGCGGCCTGCCGTCCCATGTCCTCCGACCCCATGTAGACCACGCACTTCATCGCGTAGCGCGCCGCCACCGTCGCCGTTGCCACCCCATGCTGCCCGGCACCGGTTTCCGCGATCACGCGCCGCTTGCCCATGCGGCGCGCCAGCAGCGCCTGCCCGATCGTGTTGTTGATCTTGTGCGCCCCGGTGTGGTTCAGGTCTTCGCGCTTCAGGTAGATCTGGGCCCCGCCGAGCTCCTGGCTCCAGCGGCGCGCGTGGTAAATCGGGCTGGGGCGGCCGACGTAATGCTTCAGCTCGCTGTGCAGCTCGGCCTGGAACTGCGGATCAGACTGGCACTGCTGGTAGGCCTGACGCAGCTCACCGAGCGCGTACATCAGCGTTTCGGCCACGAACGTGCCCCCATAGGGACCGAAGTGGCCGTGGGGATCTGGCAAATCGTAGGGCTTCATCCTTGAGGGTTCCGACTCAGGAAACGCCATCGGTCGCGCGCACCGCGGCCACGAACTCGCGCATCAGAGCTTCGCTCTTGATCCCCCGCTCCGCTTCGACGCCGCTGCTGACATCGACCCCGTAGGGGCGGGCCGCGCGGATCGCCGCACCGACATTGGAAGCGTCCAGACCGCCGGCCAGGATCAGCGGCCGGCTGCGACGTTCCATCCCCGGCAACCTGTTCCAGTCGAACACGCGGCCGCTGCCTCCGAAAGTGGCGCCCGGCGCATCCGCCAGCAACGCTGCCGCCGTCGCGTACCGTTTCTCCCAGTCTAACAAATCGACCCCCTCGGCCATCGGCACCGCGCGCAGGTAGGCGCGCCCGAAGCGGGCGCAATCGGCCGGCGACTCCTCGCCGTGGAACTGCAGCAGCGCGTGCGGGACGAGCTGCAGCGCCTGCTCGATGGTCTCGCGCGCCGCATTCACGAACAGCAGCACCGGTGTAACGAACGGCGCCAGCTCGCCGGCGAGCAAGGCCAGCCGTTGCGGCGGCACGAACCGCGGGCTGCTGTCGCAGCAGACGAAACCGACTGCATCGACGCCCAGCTCGCCGGCCGCCACCACGTGCTCGGGCCGCGTCAGTCCACAGATCTTGATCCGGGTTCGCGCCACGGTTGGCACGGCATCTCCACATCGGCTCCGATCGGCAGATCCAGCGCCCGATCGTACTCGACCCGGGTCAGATACAGCCCGCAAGCCGCGAAAGTCGGTGCCGCCGCCGCGCGATCGCGCCGGTCCAGCACCTCGCTGGCCCACTGGGGCGAGCGCCGCCCCACGCCGATGTAGACCAGCGTTCCGACCAGGTTGCGCACCATGTGGTGCAGGAAGGCGTTGGCCGCCACCTGCACGCGCACCAGTCGCCCGAGGCGCTCGACGTCGAATCGGCGCAGCTCGCGCACGGGTGAGGCTGCCTGGCACTGGGCCGAGCGAAACGCGGAAAAATCGTGCGTACCGAGCAGCGACCGGGCGGCCGTTTGCATTGCGGCCACGTCCAGCGGCCGGAATACCCAGCCGGTGCGGTGATCGAGCAGCGCGGAGCGGACCGGGTCGTTCAGGATCCAGTACTCGTAGGTACGACCCACGGCACTGAAGCGGGCATGGAACTGGTCGGGCGCCTCGCGGGCCCAGCGGATCGCAATCGCGCGCGGCAGGAACCGGTTGATCCCGCGCACCCACGCGCCCGTCTCGCGCCGTACCGGGCTGTCCAGGTGCACGACCTGGCCGGTCGCATGCACTCCGGCGTCGGTGCGGCCGGCCGAGACGATCGACACCGGCTGCCCGACGAAGGAGCCCAGCGCCGCTTCAACCGCGTCCTGGATGCCGGAGCCGTCCTTCTGGGTCTGCCAGCCGGCGAACCCGGTGCCGTCGTACTCCAGCCCCAGGGCGATGCGCATGAAGTCAGGTCGAAAGGATCACGCAGCACCCTTTTCCGGCCTTTGGCCGGAAAAGGGCGGGAGGAAGAGAACGAGGGGGCTTGGCTGGCCAAAAGCGAAGGACAAGGGCGGCGCGGAATCTATGCGACCGCCCGGGTCAGGCCTCGACCATCTTGATCAGTTCGACCGCCTGCTGGCGCTGCTCGCGCGTGCCGTCGCGCATCACCTCTTCGAGCAACTCGCGCGCGCCATCCTTCACGCCCAGGTCGATGTAGCCGCGCGCCAAGTCCAGCTTGGTGGCCATCTGCGAGGCGAGCGGCGTGCCGGCCTGCGTCTCGGTGCGCCGTCCCGACAGGGTCGACTCCGTTCCGGACAGGTCGAAATCGATCAACGGTACCGTTGCCTGATCGGTGTTGGATGTCAGGCGCGAAGCGTGCTCGTCCGGCAAGGCACCCACCGCTCCGAGCAGCGTGGGCCTGGAAAGCGCCTCTTCCAGAGACGACGGCGAGGTCGGGCGCGTGCTCGGGCTCATCGTCGGCAGGTTCAGGTCGATCTCCGGCATCGGAACCGATCCGGTGGCCGTCGCCGCCCCGGTGGTCCGACGCGCCGTCGGCGTGGTGGGCTCGAACATCAGCTCGATCGACGGGACGGTCGGGACCTCCTGCTGCGGGACCGTCTTCGCGGGCGATGCCTGGTGCTCTTCGGGCACCGGCATCAAGACCGTTGCGGAGCCGTCGGCGCCGGCCTTGGTCGGACCCAGATCGAAATCCAGCGCGCCGAAGTCGATGCCGCTCAGGGGCTTGGCCGGCTCGTCGATGGGCAGCGTCGGAGCGCTGCTGGACATTCTGGGCATGTCAGTGGAGCCCGGCGCGAGCCCGCGCGTGGCCGGAGCCACTTGAGAGTCCACCGGCAGTTTCGTGTCTCCCAGCCTCGAATCGGCGCCCTGGCGGGTGCCGCCAGACAGTCCGAGGACGGACGCGGCGGACGGCTGGTTCGTGGCCCGCCCGCTCTGGAAGTCGGTGATGAGCGGCTGAGTCGACGTGCTATCGACCTGAGGTGGCAACGATGATCCCACGGTCGAATACGAATCGGACCCGGGCACCGCAACGCGCAGGTCGGTGGTCGGGCCGTGTCCCAGGTCGGCGCCGGCTGGCCCTCCTCCGCTGTACAGCGGGTTGCTCGGATCCAGCGAACGGCCCAGCTTGACCGCGCGGTCCCATTCCTCGCCGGCTCCGCCGGAGCGGTCGTGCAGATCCTGCGCCAGCGTGGTGAAGGCCGCCTTGTCGCCCCGGCGGGAATAGATTTCGAGCAGCTTGACGCGCACTCCGACCCGGTCGGGTTGGAGCCGCAGCGCCTCCTTGAGTATCTCCTCGGCCTGTTCCTCGCGCCCGTACGCGATGTACACATCGGCCTCGGCCACCGGGTCGACTTCGTTGGAATCGAGTTGCGAAGCCGCCGGTATGAAACTCGAATTGAACGTGCTGGTCGCGCCCGTGTCGACGCTCTGGCCGCCGGTGGCGCCGAACAGCGAGTTGGCGCGCATGCCGTCGACTGTGGACTTGAACTGGTCGGACCGCTCAACCTTCTTCTTCCGATAGAAGTTGATGCCCCATAGCGCCACCACCAGCACCACGCCCAGGGTGCCCAGCACCGGCGCCGAGGTCAACTGGTCCACCAGGCTTTCCCCGCCGCCGGCGGGCGCCGCAGCCGCCTTGGGCGCCTCGGCTTTGGGCGGTTCGACCTTGGCGACCGTCGCAGGCGGGGGCGCCGCAACAGGCGCCGGCTCGGCCTTCTTGGACGCTGCCAGTTTGTCGGCCTCCGCCCTGGCCCGCGCGGCCTGCTCCGCTTCGATGATCCTGGCCTTGGCCGCCGCGGCCGCCGCGGCCGCTTCGACCTTCGCCCGGGCGGCATCTGCTTCGGCCCTGGCCTTGGCGGACGCCGCATCGGCCTCCGCTTTGGCCTTGGCCGCGATCGCATCGGCCTTGGCCCTGGCGGCATCGGCCTCGGCCTTCGCCTTGGCCGCCGCCGCTTCAGCCTTCAACTGAGCAGCGTCGGCCTTCGTCTTGGCCTGCTCCTGCGCCAGCGCTGCGGCTCTGCTGACCACTTCGAGCTCTTTGGCGAGCTTCTCGTTGGTCTTCTTCAGCGCGTCGGCACGCGTCTGCTCTTCTTTCAGCATGCGCTGGCGCATCTGCGCCTCGTCGGCCGCCTGGGTCGCTGCGGTGGCGGCGGCCTCGGCCTTGGCGATCTTCAGCTGATCTCCCGATTTCGGCGGAGCGCCCTTTTCCTCAACCTTGGCGGTCACCTTGCCCTGGACCGCGGCCTTGGTCGGGGCCGCAGGCGGTGGAGGCGCCGCCGCCGCAACCTGGGCGAGGCGGCTTCGATAGGCCGCGAAGTCGGCGCTTTGCGCGACCACCTCACGATGTGCGTCATTCGGATCGACCCCGCGTGCCTCGGTGTCCTGCGGAATCGCGATCGTGGCGCCCGCCAGCACCAGGTTCATGTTGTTCTTGATGAACGCGTTCGGATTGGCCTTGAGCAGGGCCACCAGCATTTGATCCAGCGAAACGCTGGCCGACTTGTTGGCGTTCGCGATCTGCCCCAGCGTGTCGCCGGGCTTGACCTTGTAGCTCGTGGCGGCGGCCGCTGGCGGCGGCGCCTCGGCCGGCGCCGGCTTGGCGCGGCCGCGCTGTGGCGCGGCCTTCGGGGCCGCAGCTTGCGCGGGCGGAGCTGCCGGAGGCGGCTGAGCGGCAGCAGCCGGTGGTGGCGGCGGCGCAGCAGCCGGTGGCGGCGGCGGCGCAGCAGCGACCGGCGGCGGCGCGGGTTCGGGCGCCGGGGGCGGGGCGGCCTGGGCCTGGGGCGCGGCCGCCGCTGCGGGCGGCGTCATCGGAGCGGGGGCGGCCTCGGCCGGGCTCGCGGGCGGCGGCGCTGCCGGCTGGGTCTGCGCCACGACCGGCGATACGATCTCGGGCGCCGTCTTCAACGCCGGCGGATCGAGCAGTACCGTGTATTCGCGCAAGACGCGTCCGGTCGACCAGGTCAGCTCCAGCAACAGATCGAGGAACGGCTCGTTGACCGGTTGCGCCGAGGTCACGTGCACGACGTAGCTGCCGTCCGCGCGCGTCTCCAGGTCGAAGTGCAACTGGGTCAAGGCCGGGTTGAATTCCAGATTGGCCTGGCGGAATGCCGATTGCGGCGCCAATCGCACCTGAAGCGTGGCCGCCTCGTCCTGGCCAACCGAGGGCACCTCGACGTCAGCCCGCAGCGGCTGTCCGAGCGCCGATTGAACGTTCAGTCGGCCCAGCCCAGCGGCGTGCGCCCCCACGACTGTGACCGCGAGGCCCAGGTTGATGGCGAAAAAAGCGCCGGCGCGTACTAGCCGATGTGGCGCGGTTCGAAATTTGTCCGACGGCACGGGTGCCCCCTCAACATCGGGAAATGCAGGGTTTTCGAAAATAACATCAGACACTTACGCGCGCAAGTTTAGAACTACCCGCAACATGTGGTTCGGGAGTATGAAACTGTCCCCGCCACCCGTTTGGCTGATCTGGCCGACGCATGCCGGTCAATCCAGCCGATCAAGCGCGATCCGTAGCATACGTCGCAATGGCTCGGCTGCGCCCCACAACAGTTGATCGCCCACCGTGAAGGCCGACAGGTATTGCCCGCCCATCGCCAGCTTGCGGACCCGGCCGATCGGGATCTGCAGCCGCCCGCTGACGGTGGCCGGAGCGAGCGAACCGATGGTGTCGTCGCGCCGGTTCGGCACCAGCTCGACCCAGCGGTTGGCCCCGGCGATCAGGGCCTCGACCTCGGCCAGGGGCACGTCCCGGGACAGCTTGATGGTCAATGCCTGGCTGTGGCAGCGCATGGACCCCACCCGAACGCAGATGCTCTCGACGATCAGGGAACCCGGCTGCCCCATCGGGGCTCGTCCCAGGATCTTGTTGGCCTCGGCGCCGGCCTTCCATTCCTCCCGGCTGACGCCCTGTCCCAGATCCCGGTCGACCCAGGCGATCACGTTGCCCGCCAGTGCCGTTCCGAACTGCTCCTGAGGCAGTTTATCGGAGCGAAGCGCCTGGCTGACCGAACGGTCGATGTCCAGGATCGCCGAATGCGGATCGGCCAGCCGGTCGCGCACGGCGTCGAACACGAAGCCCATCTGCTGCAGCAGCTCGCGCATGTGCTGGGCCCCGCCTCCGGAAGCGGCCTGGTAGGTCATTGCGCTCACCCACTCGACCAGACCGGCTTTCAGCAGCCCGTCGATCGCCAGCAGCATCAGGCTGACGGTGCAGTTGCCGCCGATGAAATCGCGCACGCCGCGCTGCAGGCCGGCCCGGATCACGTTCAGGTTGACCGGATCGAGCACGATGATCGCCTCGTCGCTCATCCGCAGCGATGAGGCTGCATCGATCCAGTATCCCTTCCACCCCGACGCGCGCAGCCTGGGATGGACCGCGCTGGTGTAGTCGCCGCCCTGGCAGGAGACGATCGCATCGCAGTCGCCCAGTGCCGCCAGGTCGTGGGCATCGTGCAGCCGGGGCTCCCCGCCGGTCACGGCAGGAGCCGCGGCCCCGTGGCTGGAGGTGCTGAAGAAGCGCGACTTGAAAAGGTCGAAATCACGCTCGCTCGCCATCCGCTCCATCAGGACCGAGCCGACCATGCCCCGCCATCCGACCAGGCCGACTTTCACGCCGGGCCCTCAACCTGCAACTGCGCAATCACCAGGTCGCCCATCGCGCGCGTGCCCACAGCGGGCCCGCTGCCGCCGGCCAGGTCGGCGGTGCGGGCGCCCGCCTTCAATACACGCTGGACCGCCTGTTCGATTCGCACCGCGGCCGCCTCGCTTTTGAAGGTGTACCGCAGCATCATCGCCGCCGACAGGATCGTGGCCAGCGGATTGGCGATGCCCTTGCCCGCGATGTCCGGGGCCGACCCGTGGATCGGCTCATACAGCCCTTTGCCCGTCTGATCGAGCGAGGCCGAAGGCAGCATCCCGATCGAGCCGGTCAGCATCGAGGCCTCGTCGGACAGGATGTCGCCGAACAGGTTGCCGGCGAGCATCACGTCGAACTGGCGCGGCGAGCGCACCAGCTGCATGGCGGCGTTGTCGACGTACATGTGGGTGAGCTGCACGTCCCCGTATTCGCGCCCGACCTCGGTGACCACCTCGCGCCACAGCTGGCTCGTCTCCAGCACGTTGGCCTTGTCGACCGAACACAGCCGGCCCGAGCGGCGGCGGGCGGCCCCGAAGGCCACGTGAGCGATGCGACGGATCTCGCTCTCGGAGTAGCGCATCGTGTCGAACCCCTCGCGCTCGCCGCCCGGCAGCACGCGAATGCCGCGCGGCTGCCCGAAATAGATGTCCCCGGTCAACTCCCGCACGATCAGGATGTCCAGCCCCTCGACCAGTTCGCGCTTCAGCGAGGAAGCCTGCTCCAGTCCGGCAAACACGGTCGCCGGCCGCAGGTTGGCGAAAACGCCCAGCTCCTTGCGCAGCCGAAGCAGCCCCTGCTCGGGCCGGGCGGCGCGCGGGGCGGCGTCGAAACGCGGATCGCCCACGGCGCCGAACAGTATCGCCTCGGCCGAGCGCGCCGTCGCCAGCGTCTGGCGCGGCAGCGGATCGCCGTCCGAGTCGACCGCGGCCCCTCCGATCGCGGCTTCGACAAACTCGAACTGCAAGGCCTGCACGGCGCCCACCGCCTTGAGCACCCGCACCGCCTCGGTCACCACCTCCGGTCCGATACCGTCGCCGGCCAGCACCGCAACGCGTGCCTGCCTCACCGTCCGCTCCGGGCGGGCGCGCGCACGCAAGCCAGCCAGGGCATCTGCGCCAGCCGCTGCTGCTCGAAGGCGCGGATGATCTGCGCATGGCGCAGCGTCAGCGCGATGTCGTCCCACCCGTTCAGAAGACTCTGGCGGCGGAACTCGTCGATCTGGAAGGCCAGCGCTTCGCCGGAGGGCGTCGTGACGCACTGCGCGCTCAGGTCGACGCTGAGCCGATAGCCGGGCTGGGCCTGTTCCTCGGCAAACAGGCGTTCGACGACCGGTTCGGGCAACCCCACCGGCAGCAAGCCGTTTTTCAGGCAGTTGCCCTCGAAGATCTCGGCGAAACTGGGCGCGATCACCACCCGGAAGCCGAACTCGAGCAATGCCCAGGGGGCGTGCTCGCGGCTGGATCCGCAGCCGAAATTGCGCCGGGCCAGCAGGATCGATGCGCAATGGTAGCGCGGCAGGTTCAGTACGAATTCCGGATTGGGCCGGCGCGTGGCCACATCCTGGCCGGGCTCGCCATGGTCCAGGTAGCGCCACTCGTCGAACAGGTTGGCCCCGAAGCCGGTGCGCCGGATCGATTTGAGGAACTGCTTGGGAATGATCTGGTCGGTGTCGACGTTGGCCCGATTCAGCGGAACCACCAGGCCGACGTGACGCGTGAAGGCCTGCATCAGAGCAGCCCGCGCACGTCGACGAAGCGCCCGGCCAGCGCCGCGGCGGCTGCCATGGCCGGACTGACCAGGTGGGTGCGCCCGCCGGCGCCCTGCCGGCCTTCGAAGTTGCGGTTCGAGGTGGACGCGCAGCGCTCGCCGGGTCCGAGCCGGTCCTCGTTCATCCCCAGGCACATCGAGCAGCCCGGCTGGCGCCACTCGAACCCGGCCTCCAGGAAGACGCGATCGAGCCCTTCGGCCTGCGCCTGTGCCTTCACCAGGCCCGATCCGGGCACAACCAGCGCCTGCCGCACCGAGGAGGCCACGCGGCGGCCCCGCACGATGCTGGCCGCTTCGCGCAGATCCTCGATCCGCGAGTTGGTGCACGAGCCGATGAATACCTTGTCGATCCGGATATCGGTCAACGGCACCCCGGGCGTCAATCCCATGTATTGAAGCGCCCGCTCGATGCCGGCACGCCGGACCGCGTCGCGCTCGCGCGCCGGATCCGGCACGGCCCCACCGATCGAACAGACCATCTCGGGCGAGGTGCCCCAGGTCACCTGCGGCTCCACCCGGCTGGCATCGATCCGGACCACCCGGTCGAAGTGGGCGTCCGGATCGGAGCGCAGCGTGCGCCAGTGCGCCGCCGCCGCCTCCCACTGCGCGCCGGTCGGGGCGAACAGGCGGCCGCGCACGTATTCGATGGTGCGCTCGTCCACGGCCACCATGCCGGCGCGCGCTCCGGCTTCGATCGACATGTTGCACAACGTCATGCGCGCCTCCAGCGACAGGTTGCGCACCGTGCTGCCGTCGAACTCGATCACGAAGCCGGTGGCGCCTGCCGTGCCGATGCGGCCGATCAGATCGAGTATCAGGTCCTTGGCGCTCACGCCTGCGCACAGCGTCCCGTCGATCTGCACCAGCAGGTTCTGCGCCTTGCGCGTGAGCAGCGTCTGCGTGGCCAGCACGTGCTCGACCTCGGAAGTTCCGATGCCGAACGCCAGCGCCCCCAGCGCTCCATGCGTGTCGGTGTGTGAATCGCCGCACACCACGGTCATGCCGGGCAGGGTCGCGCCCAGCTCGGGACCGATCACGTGCACGATGCCCTGCTGCGGGTCCCGGAACGGAAAATAAGCGGCCGCCCCGAAGCGCAGGATGTTGGCGTCCAGCGTGGCGATCTGCTCGCGCGAGACCGCATCGGCGATGCCTTCGAGCCCGTGTTCCCAGCCACGCGTGGGCGTGTTGTGATCGGCGGTGGCCACGATCGAGGAGGTGCGCCAGGGCTGCCTCCCCGCCAGGCGCAGGCTCTCGTACGCCTGGGGACTGGTCACCTCGTGAACCAGGTGCCGGTCGATGTAGAGCAGCGCTGTGCCGTCCGGCTCGACGTGTACGACGTGCTCGTCCCACAGTTTGTCGTAAAGCGTACGTGGGGCGGCATGCACGTGCGAATCCCGGCGCGAAGTTCTCCCGGATTATATGTCGGGCAGAGCCGCCGGCAGGGGCGCCAGCTCGTGCCGCACATCGGCGTTCTGCGCCCGCTGCAGCAGCGCCTGGTCCATCAGCACCAGGGCCAGCATTGCCTCCGCGATCGGGGTGGCCCGGATGCCCACGCACGGATCGTGCCGCCCCTGGGTGGCGACGATCACGGAGCGATAGCTGCGATCGACGGACCGACGCGGCAGCCGGATGCTAGAGGTCGGTTTCAACGCGATGCGCACCTCGATGTCCTGGCCGGTCGATATGCCGCCCAGCACGCCGCCGGCATGGTTGGACGCGAAGCCGTCGGGCGTGAGCTCGTCGCCGTGCTGGCTGCCGCGCTGGGTGGCCGCAGCGAAACCGGCGCCGATCTCCACCCCCTTGACCGCGTTGATGCCCATCATGGCGTAGGCGATCCGCGCGTCGAGCTTGTCGTACAGGGGACTGCCCAGTCCGGCCGGAACCTGCGAAGCCACCACCCGGATCACCGCGCCGCACGAATCGCCGCTGCGCCGCAGCTCGTCCAGCCGGGCCTCCAGCTCGGCAACGCTGTTCAGGCTGGCCGCGAAGAACGGATTGGCGTCGACCATGTCCCACGACTCGAACGGCACGGCGAGCTCGCCCAGCTGCTGCAGGTGCCCCCGGATGCGGGTGCCGAAGGTCAGCCCAAGCCATTTGCGGGCGATGGCGCCGGCTGCGACCATCGGCGCGGTCAGCCGGGCCGAAGCGCGGCCGCCGCCGCGCGGATCGCGTATTCCGTATTTGCGCCAATAGGTGTAGTCGGCGTGGCCCGGCCGGAAGGTCTGGGCCAGCTCCGCGTAGTCGCTGCTCCTGGCGTCCTCGTTGCGGATCAGCAGCGCGATCGGGGTGCCGGTCGTGCACCCCTCGTGCACGCCGGAAAGAATCTCGGCCCGGTCCGATTCGCGCCGCTGGGTGACGTGGCGCGAGGTGCCGGGTTTGCGCCGGTCAAGGTCCGGCTGCAGGTCGGCATCGGACAGCGGCAGCCCCGGAGGGCAGCCGTCGACGATGCAACCGATCGCCGGTCCGTGCGACTCGCCGAAATTGGTCACACACAAGATCTGGCCGAAGGTTGAGCCGGACATGTCCCAAGCTTACCGGCAGGCCGCAGCATCCGGCCAGCCCGCCCTCTTCCGGCCGTAGGCCGGAAGAGGCTGGAGGAAGAGAACGAGGGGGCTCGGCTGGCCCCCTCGTGCTCCCCCAGCC
>DASZFP010000136.1:0-5359 GCA_035939615.1 Burkholderiaceae bacterium
GATGTCGCTCGCCGTGTCGCTGTCGACGATTCCCGCGCAAGCGCACGCCGACGGGCTGGAAGACAGCAAAATAGATCACGTCCTGCTGATCAGCGTGGACGGACTGCACGCGCTGGATGTGGCGCGCTACCTCGACAGCCACCCGGATTCGACTATGAAGCAGCTGGCGGGCCACGGCATCACCTATAGCAACGCCCGCACGCCGGCGAATTCGGACTCCTTTCCGGGTCTGCTGGCGCTGGTGACCGGCGGCTCGCCCGTCACCGGCGGCCTCTTCTATGACGTGAGCTACGACCGCAGCTACTTCGCGAACGGCGACTCGACCTGCTCGGGCATCGTGAACGACCCCGCGCCGGGGGCCAGCCACGCTGCCGGCAAGGGCAGCACGATCGCTTTCGACGAGTCGATCGATCTCTATGGGACGGACCCCGTGACCGGCCTGCCGTTGTCCAGGAACGTCATCAATCCAAATTCCCTGCCGTACCAGATCGATTCGAACAGGCAGTGCGTGCCGGTCTATCCGCACAATGCGCTGAACACGAACACGATCTTTGAGGTCGTCAGGCGCCATGGCCGCGTGACCGCCTGGGCAGACAAACATCCCGCCTATGAGCTGGTCCGCGGTCCATCAGGCGCCGGGCTGGATGACCTCTACACCCCGGAGGTTACCAACGTCGGCGGCCTCGACAACACCGTCAGCGTGATCTGCACGCATGAGAACGACCACCTCAAGACGCTCGGTATCATCAAGTGGATCCGTGGGCTGACCCACGACGACAAGCCGCTGAAGGGTGTCCCGACGGTGTTTGGCTCGGATTACCAGGCCGTCAGCGTCGGCCAAAAAGTCTCCCACGACACACCGGATCCTTCCTGCATCAATTCCTCAACCCGCGCCGATGCCGCGCGCCTGTCCGGTCAACCTGGCGGATACCTCGACGGCTCAGGTACGCCGACGGCCGTGCTCAGCTACGCCCTGGACGCCGTTGACGCTGATCTGGGGCTCATCGTCGACGCGCTGCGGCAGCAGAACCTTTACGAGTCGACCCTCATCATCATCACCGCCAAGCACGGCCAGTCGCCGATCAACCCGGTCAAGATCAACAAGCCCGGCCATTTCGCCGATCTGGTGGCCGGCCTGACCGCGGCCAACAGCGCGGAGACGGCCGCGAAAGAGGCCGTGAACATCGCCAATAACTGCGGCAGCGGTCCCTGCGGCTTCGCGCAGGACGACGATATCGCGTTGCTCTGGCTGCAGGACCAGACGCAGACCGCGAACGTGGCCGCGCTGATCAACAACCACGCCCAGGAACTGTTCGTCGACGAAGTCATGGCCGGCGATGAAATCAAACTGAAGTTCAACGACCCCATGCACGACCATCGCACACCGGACATCATTGTCCAGCCGCAGTACGGTACCGTGTATACGGGTTCGACCAAGAAGAACGCCGAGCACGGCGGCTTCAGCTTCGGCGACACCAATGTTGGACTGATCGTCTCGAACCCGCGCCTGCCGGCGCAGACTATCAAGACTCTGGTGCTGAGCTCTCAGGTTGCACCGACCATCCTCTGGTCGTTAGGGATCGACCCAAAGGAACTGAAGTCGGTGCGCGTCGAAGGCACCAAGGTCCTCCCGGGCCTTTGATCTCGGCTCGTTGCTTCAGGGTGGAGCGGGCGATGGGAATCGAACCCACGTTAGCAGCTTGGGAAGCTGCAGTTCTACCATTGAACTACACCCGCCTCCGTCCTTCATTCTACGGGCCGGCCGTTGGCATCGGCAAATGCGGCGCGCTGCGGCTAAGCGAGCGGCCGCTCAGAACGGATAATCGATGCCGCTGAATATCGCGGCCTGGCCGCGGGCAAAACCGAAATCCAGGTAGCCGACGATGAAGGGATTCGCCACGCCGCGTAGGCCGAACCCCGGGGAGGCGTGCAGTTTCGAGAACGGGCTCGCGCCGAGCGCCGCGAACACCTTGCCGGCATCGAAGAACGGGGCCACCTCCACGCTCATACGGGTGCCGAAGGCGTTCAGGTTCACAACCCACATGCGCAGCTCCACGCCGGTCGCGAACGTGTTGCGGTCGATGAAGCGGTCGGCGCCGTAGCCGCGCAGCGGCTCACGCTCGGCGGTTACGCTGCGGTCACCGCCGAGGCTCGAGAGTGCCCAGAACGGCGCGTTGCCCGCCGCAGGCATGTAGCGCGCCCCTGCGTGCCAGGCCAGCGTGACCTCCGGGCCGAGCGCCCAGTAATGACGCGCTTCCGCGCCTAAGAAGCTGTAGGAGACCGAGCTGCCGACGGCGCGGCTGACGAAGCCGTCGTAAATGATGTAGCGCGCCCCGCTGTGTGGAATGAGGAGCGCATCACGGGTGTCGTAGGTGAGCATTGCGGTGTGCTGCAGCTCGTGCTCGCTGCCGACACCCTTGAGTCCCGGAAACAGTGTGCCGACCGAGGGTAGTCCGCTCAGCACCGCCGGCAGCACCTCGACATAGCGCGGGCGCACCAGGTAGGCAAGCTGCAGCCTGGGAGTGAAATTGTGCCCGATCGATGCGGCCACCAGAGCCTGGTTATCGACATAGGAGGTCTCGTTCGTCCGCACCGACTGGTTGCCGAGACCGAAGAAGCGCGGCGTGCCGCTGCGGTCGTAGATCGCCTCGATCGACCATGACAGCGCGCCGGTGCGCGTCTGGCCCGTCAGGTAGCGGCCGTCGAACTCGCGCTCGACGCGCTGCTTGAGCCCCCCCACCACCGACCACTGCGTGTCCGCGGACGGGTAGCCGAGAACCCGCATGTGGGCGCCCCAGCCGAAATACTGGCTGTGGATGATGTCGGGAGCAGTGATCCGATCGATCTCATCGCGGCTGTTCGTGTGCAGCCAGGTCGGAATGACGCCCAGCGTCAGTCCGTTGTGCGGCTCGGTGTCGAAATCCGGGATCGGGATGAAGGGCGCGGTGGCGGGATCGAACCAGCGCGCCAGCCCCGAGGGCGGGAGCTCGACCGGGGGAGCCTGCGCCGTTGCCGGCACCGGCGCAGGCTCCTGCGCACGCGCGCCGTATGCGCCAGCCAGCAACGCGAGCGCGCAGGTCGCGGCGCATCGGCCTGTCAGCCGAATGCTCCCTGGAGCGAGGCGCGAGGCGCGAAGCACCCCAGCGACTCGAGCTCGGCGCCGCTGATGCGCGCACGGCCGGCTTGGGTGGCCAGCGTGAGCGGCGTGCCGTCCGGGTTCAGTAGCGCGAGCCAGCGCTGCATGTCGTCATACTTGCCGTAGAACGTCCCTCACCCAACCCGCGCGCGGCGGTGCCACAATGTTACAGAATGTGTGGGTCGCGGGATGATGATAAGGTACGCCGCACAAGGCATGAACGGGGGTGACCCACGGCCCACATGCACCCTGCTCATCGTCGCGAGTTGACGCCCCTTGCCCTCGCGCTGGGGCTCCTCATCGGCACTACAAACTCATCGCCGGTGTCCGGCCGATCTCACTTCGTCGGGGCGGAGATCGCATACATCGACTTCGGAATGACCTGGACGTTTTTCTAGGAGGTTGCGATGCAATCCGTGGCTGTCGTGCACCCTCATCTGCTTATCTGGCGCGACCCGCCGGTCTGGCCTTTCGTGTGGCGCGGCCTGTTGCCACTGCTCGCTCTGGTGTTGGCGGCCTCGTTCGCCCTGGGTCCTGTGGCGCGCAACTGGATCGAAGGCCCCGTGCGGCGCGAGACCCGTGCTCAGCTCGACGCCGCAAGCTTCGGCTGGGTGGGTCTTTCGGTCTCCGGGCAGGACGTCATGCTCTCGGGCGAGGAGCCGGCGGCCGGGGCGGGCGAACGCGCGATCGCACTGGCGAAGGCGGCTACCTGTGCCACGTGGATCGGCCGCCACACCTGCGCCGTGAGTGTTCGGGGCCGGTTCACCGCGCCCGCACCGCTCGGCGCCGCCGCCGCAGCGCCGACCCAGACAGCCGCGCAGGCGTGTGAGCGCTCGCTGGCGGGCACGCTGGCCGGCGAGCAGATCGAGTTTGCCAGCGGCAGTGCCGCGATCGACGCACGCAGCGGCGCGCTTCTCGATCGACTCGCGAAAGAAGCCAGAACCTGTCCGGGCACGCTGCGCATCGAAGGCCATACCGATCCCGTCGGGCGCTCGGCGTTCAATCGCAGCCTGAGCCAGGCCCGCGCCGCCGCCGTGCGTGATGCACTCATCGCCCGCGGTGTCCCGGCTGAACGGCTGCGCGCGCAGGGATTTGCGGCGCGGCGACCGATCGCCGACAACCTCACCGAGAGCGGTCGCGCACGCAACCGCCGCATTGAATTTCACGCTGTGTCTGCCAACTGACACTTCCCTGGGGAGGGGCAACATGGGCTTTCTCTTGGCGAAAATCCTGTTCCTGCTGGTGCTGGCCGCCGCCTGCGGCGCCTTGTTCACCTACTGGTGGTTCCGCCGTCACTACGAGGACGTGACGCTCGAGTACGCTCGCTCGCGCGATGAATGGGCGAGCTGGCGTCGCGGCTTCGAGGCGCGCCTGGCGGAGCGCCCGGATGTGGATCTGCAGCCGCTGCGCGAGCAGCTGGCGGCAATGGACGAGGTGGTGCGCAGCATCGACGTGCCCATACCCGAGCGCGTCGATCTGGCGCCGCTGCAATCGCGCCTCGATGACATCGAGCGCCGCATCGGCGACATCCGCCTGCCGGAGCCCTCAGATCTCACGCCGATGCAAGAGCGGCTGACCGCTATCGAGCATGCGCTGTTCCCCGTGCAGACCCGCCTGGATGAGCTCGAGAGCGCCGTGCGGGCGGTCCAGCCGCAGACGCTGGACCTGACTCCCGTGCTCGAGCGGCTCGGCACGCTGCAGTCGCATCTGGAGAATCCGCCGGCTCCGAAAGTCGCGGTGCGTGAAGGCAGCCGCAACCTCCTGACGCACCCCGGGCACGGCAAGCCGGACGATCTGACGCAGATCAAGGGTGTCGCCAAGGTGCTCGAACGCAAGCTGCATCGCGTCGGCGTGTTCTACTTCTGGCAGATTGCCGAGTGGTCCCCCGAAGACGTCAAGTACGTCGACGGCCAGCTCACGGCTTACAGGGGTCGCATCGAGCGCGATGACTGGGTGAACCAGGCGAATGAGCTGGCGGCGACGCCGAGCGCCGCGCACCGGCCCACCGAGCACTGACCCTCAAGCGGGCGTGCCCGTTTCAATGCTGCGGCGCGCGTAGCTGCAGGAACTCCTGGTAGACCGCCTCGATCGGGATGGCGAAGCCGATGCCCTGCGCCCCCTGCAGCACCAGGGTGTTGATGCCGACCACCTCACCGTTCTCCCGGATCAGCGGGCCGCCGCTGTTGCCGGGATTGATCGGTGCGTCGGTCTGCAGGAACCGCT
>DASZFP010000137.1:0-18215 GCA_035939615.1 Burkholderiaceae bacterium
CCCAGGTCATAGACGGCGATCTTGCGGTCGCCCCGCTCTTCCTTCTTGTCCAGGCCGAACGCCAGCGCGGCCGCAGTGGGCTCGTTGATGATGCGCTTGACTTCCAGGCCGGCGATGCGCCCGGCGTCCTTGGTGGCCTGCCGCTGCGAGTCGTTGAAGTAGGCCGGAACCGTGATCACCGCCTCGGTGACCGGCTCGCCCAGGTAGTCCTCGGCCGTCTTCTTCATCTTGCGCAGCACCTCGGCCGACACCTGGGGAGGCGCGATCTTCTTGCCGCGCACCTCGACCCAGGCGTCGCCGTTGTCGGCCTTGACGATCCTGTACGGCATCAAGGGGACGGCCTTCTGGACTTCCTTTTCATCGAAGCGCCGGCCGATCAGCCGCTTGACGGCGTACAGCGTGTTCTTCGGGTTGGTGACGGACTGCCGCTTGGCCGGCGCGCCCACCAGGATTTCGTCGTTGTCCATGTAGGCAACAACCGAGGGCGTGGTGCGCGCGCCCTCCGAGTTCTCGATGACCTTGGGCTGCCCGCCTTCGACGATGGCGACGCAGGAGTTGGTGGTTCCAAGGTCGATTCCGATGATCTTGCTCATCTGGCTTTCCTCAATTCGTTCAGTATGCGGCGTCTGTCGTTGTCTACCCGAACCTTAACTGGAGTCCGGCCGCGGTGTTTCAAGAGCCCTGGCTGACGGTGACGAGCGCGGGCCGCAGCACGCGATCGGCGATCATCCAGCCCTTCTGCAGCACCGTCACCACGCGATTGGGCTCCAGTGCCCCTTCACCTTGTTTCACCGGCACCGTCGAAATGGCCTGGTGCCGGTGCGGATCGAACTTCTCGCCGACCGGATTGATTTCGGTGATCCGGACCCGATCGAAGGCGGCGTGCAGCTGCCTGAGCGTGATTCGAACGCCCTCGCGCAGCTGTTCCGGATCGGAGGCGCCGGCCTCGAGCGCCCGCTCCAGGCTGTCGGCCACCGGCAGCAGCGACTCGGCGAACGACTCGATCGCAAACTTCTGCGTCCTGGCGATCTCTTCCAGCGCCCGCCGGCGCGCGTTGTCCAGATCGGCCCGCGCCCGCAGATAAAGGTCGTAGTTCTCCGCGGCTTTCTGCCGGGCCGCCTGCAGCTCGGCCAGCGCATCCGGGGGCGCGCCAACCGACGGCGACGACTGCGCCGGCGCGTCGTTGGCAGCCTCGAACGATTGTCCCTGAGGTCCGGTTTCGGGCTCCAAGGTCCCGCCTCCTCGTTTATTCCAAATACATGAAACCAAATAACTTTTGACGATATTGGGCCCGCTGCGCGGTTTTCAAGCCCGCCCCCACCCCAAAAGTTCGATACCACATCCCGTTACAGGGCTGCCGTATTCCGGCGTCGTCCGCAGGGCTCCGGAGTCCGTTAATCGAGCAGAATTAACGCACCGTTTACGGAGGTTCAGATGGACGCAATCGAGCCAACTGCGAAAAAGCTGCACCCGCTGGTGGCAACCGCCGCGGTGGCCGTGATCGTCACCAGCGTGCTGGGTGCCATCGTACTGATCACCGACCAGGTCGCCGCGCATCGCGGTGCTGACACCCCGACCGTGGCCAGCGCGGACACCACTTCCAGCGCAACACCGTCCCCGGCCGCCGCCGCTGCGGCACCGCACCGGCCGGCGCATTCTGCCCCGAAGTCGAACCCGCAGGTGGCATCGGCCGAGGCCGGCCCGCCGCCTCCGCCGCCAGGAGCCGTGCCGCCCGACGTCGCGGTGGCTGCACCGCCGCTGGCGCCCGTGTGCAAGAACTGCGGCATCGTGGCCGGGGTCAGAGCCGTGAAGACGCCCGGCGAGGGAACCGGGGTCGGGGCCGTGGCCGGGGGCGTCGTGGGCGGAGTAGTCGGGCACCAGTTCGGCAGCGGCCACGGCAAGGACGCGATGAGCATCCTGGGCGTGATCGGCGGAGCCGTGGCGGGCCACGAGGTCGAGAAGGAAGTCAAAGCGACCACCCGCTACGAGGTCGACGTGCGCCTGGACAACGGCCAGCTGACCACGGTCGGCGTGCCGGGCAACCCCGGCCCGATCGTGGGCACGCGCGTTCGGATCGAGAACGGCCAGCTGGTGCGCGAAGCGCCGCCGCAGTCCTGAGGAGCTACTGCGGAGCGCCCATCGCGAGCGCCCGCTCGGCGCTGCGGCGCGCCTCGGCTGAGCGCTGATCGTGCTGGCCGGCATCGACCGGCCAGCCTTGCAGGTGGCGCTGGACCAGATCGGCCAGCGCGCCGATGAAGGCGGCGCCGTCGTTCAGGCACGCGATGTAGCGCAGCTGCTGTCCGCCCGCCTGCAGGAACGTCGCCTGCCCTTCGATGCCGATTTCCTCCAGCGTTTCCAGGCAGTCGGCGGCAAAACCCGGGCAGATCACGTCCAGTCGCCGCACCCCGCCCTGAGCGAGGCTGCGCAACGTGTCGACCGTGGACGGCTCCAGCCAGCGGGCCCGGCCGAAGCGCGACTGGAAGCTCACGCGCCAGCTCTGCGGCGGCAGCGCGAGCGCCTGCGCCAGCAGGCGCGCCGTCTTGTGGCACTCGCAGTGGTACGGGTCGCCCAGCTCCAGGTTGCGCCGCGGCAGGCCGTGAAAGCTCATCAACAGGCACTCGCCGCGTCCGTGCCGCTCCCAGTGTGCCGCCACGCTGGCGCGCAACGCCTCGATGTAGCCGGCGTCGTCGGCAAAGTGCTTGACCCAGCGTACCTCCGGCACGTCGCGCACGCGGGCCAGCACGTGGTTGACGCCGTCCATGGCCGAGCCGGTCGAGGTCGCCGAGTACTGCGGATACAGCGGCAGCATCAGCATCCGGGTGACCTGGCGCGCGCGCAGCTCGTGCAGCACCGCGCCGATCGAAGGCTCGCCGTAGCGCATCGCCAGCGCCACCTCCAGCTCCAGGGCGCGCCGGGCGAGCTCGGCGCCCAGGGCAGCGGCCTGGCGCCGCGAATTGACCAGCAGCGGCGAGCCCTCGGCGGTCCATATGGCCGCATACTTGGCCGCCGAACGGGGCGGCCGCAGCGCCAGCACCGGTCCGTACAGGATCGGCCACCAGATCCAGCGCGGCAGCTCCACCACGCGCGGATCGGACAGGAACTCGCGCAGGTAGCGCCGCACCGCGGCCGAAGTGGGCGCCTGCGGCGTGCCCAGGTTGATCAGCACCACGGCCGAACGCTGCGGCGCCCCGTGAACGGTCCGATCCGGTCCGACGAATCGCATCGCGCGTGCCGCTATTCGCGCGACAGCGCGTTCGACAGCAGCTTGGCGGTGATGTCGACGATCGGGATCACGCGTTCGTAGGCCATGCGGGTCGGACCGATGACGCCGAGCGTGCCCACCACGTGGCCGTCGACCTCGTAAGGTGCCACCACCATGCTCAGCTGGTCCAGCGGCACCAGCTTGGATTCGCCGCCGATGTAGATCTGGACGCCCTGCGCGCGGCCCGAAATGTCCAGCAGCTGCAGCAGGCGCGTCTTGTGCTCGAACAGGTCGAACAGGGCCCGCAGCTTTTCCATGTCGGTGGCCAGATCGTTGACGTCGAGCAGCTTGCGCTCGCCGGAAATCACGACCGCATCGAAGCGCTCGACCTCCTCGGCCCCGGCCTGCACCGCCGCTTCCATCAGGTCCGCCATCTCGTTTCTCAGCTCGGTCAACTCACCGCGCAGCCGGGCATGGGCCTGCTCGAAACTCATCCCCGCGTAGTGCTGATTGAGCACGTTGGCCGCCTCGACCAGCTGCGCCTGCGAATAGGGCCGCTCCACCAGCAGGATCCGGTTGTGCACGTCGCCTTCGGGCGACACCACGATCATCAGGATGCGGCGCTCGGACAGCCGCAGGAACTCGACCTGCCGGAACGTGGAGGCGCGCCGGGGCGTGAGCACCACGCCGGCGAACGTCGACAGGCTCGACAGCAGCTGCGCGGCAGTCTGGATCGCGCGCTGCGGCTCGGCCGCCCGCAGCTGGCCCTGCATCAGCTGGGTCTGCTCGGCCTGCAGCGGCTGCACCGTCATCAGCGAATCGACGAAGAAGCGGTAGCCGCGCGGGGTGGGCACGCGGCCGGCCGAGGTGTGAGGACTGGAGACGAACCCGAGCTCCTCCAGGTCGGCCATCACGTTGCGGATGGTCGCCGGCGACAGCTCCAGGCCGGAGATCTTCGAAAGCGATCGGGACCCGACCGGCTGACCCTCCACGATGTATTGCTCGATCAGCCGTTTGAGCAGCAGGCGCGAACGCTTGTCCAGCATGAGTCACATTCTACGAAGCGCAGCGTGCATTGTCAGTGTTGCGCGGGATGCCGCCTGCGCGCCCTTTTCTTGCATAATCGGCCCATGACCGCGCCCTTCCGCAACGTGGCCATCTTCGCCAAACCGCGCACGGAGGGCAATCGGCCCGCGCTGCAGCAGGTGCTGCTTCACATTGTGCGCCTGGTCGAGGAGGCCGGACTGACAGCGATGATCGAGGCGGCCACCCAAAAGTCGGTCGATCTGCGTGGATTCGAAGGACACCCCCTGTCCACGCTGGCCCAGCAGGCCGACGTGGCGATCGTGCTGGGCGGGGACGGCACGATGCTGGGCATTGCGCGCGAGCTGTCGGCCTACGGCACGCCGCTGATCGGCATCAACTTCGGCCGGCTCGGCTTCGTCACCGACATCGGGCTGGACGAGATGCCCGACGTGCTGTCCGAGATGCTGGCCGGCCGCTACGAGGTCGACCACCGGCGCATGCTGGAAGCCGAGGTGCTGCGGGACGGCATCGGCATGTACCGCGGAAGGGCGTTCAACGACGTGGTGGTTTCGCACGGCACCGCCGGCGGGATCGTCGGCTTCACGGTGCGGGTCGATGGGGCCACGATGTACAGCCAGCGGGGCGACGGCATCATCCTGGCCACCCCGACCGGATCGACCGCTTACGCGCTGTCGGCGAGCGGACCGATCCTGCACCCGTCCCTGGCCGGCCTGGTGCTGGTGCCGGTGGCTCCGCACACGCTGTCGAACCGCCCGATCACCCTGCCCGACAGCGTCGTGGTCGAGATCGAGGTCAACGAGATGCGTGATGCCAGCGCGCACTTCGACATGCAGCTGTTTTCCCCGCTGCAGGCCGGCGACATCGTGCGCGCCAGGTTGAGCGCGGACCGGGTGACGCTGCTGCACCCGGCCGGCTACAACTATTTCGAAACGCTGCGGCGCAAGCTGCACTGGAACGTGCTGCCCGGCGAGCCGTACGGCCGCGCCTGAGGCGCCACCCCCGCCCCGCCGTCCTCGATGCTGCTCACGCTGTCCGTCCGCGACTTCGTCGTCGTGGAAGCGCTCGAACTGGACTTCGGGCCAGGCTTCACGGTGTTGACCGGCGAAACCGGCGCCGGCAAATCGATCCTGATCGATGCCCTGCAACTGGCGCTGGGCGAGCGCGCCGACTCCGGCGTGATCCGGGAAGGCGCCCAGCGGGCCGAGGTCGCCGCCGAATTCCGGATCAACGAAGCCAGCAGGAGCTGGCTCGGCCAGGCCGGCGTGGTCTGCGAAGACGACGTGGTGCTGCTGCGCCGCACCGTCGATGCGGCTGGCCGCAGCCGTGCCTTCATCAACGGCAGCCCGGTGACGCTGGCGCAGTTGCGCGAGCTGGGCGACGCGCTGGTCGACATTCACGGACAGCACGCGCACCAGTCGCTGCTGCGCCCGGCTGCCCAGCTGCAGCTGCTGGACGAGCACGGCCAGCACCGCGAGCCGGTGCGCGCGGTGGCGGCGGCCTACGCGCTGCTGCAGCGCGCCCGCGAGGCGCGCGTGCAGGCCGAATCGGCTGCGGCCAGCGCGACCAGCGAGCGTGAGCGCCTGCTGTGGATCGCCGAGGAGCTCGGCGAGCTCGCTCCGGAGGCGGGCGAATGGGAGCGCGTGTCCTCGGAACACAAGCGGCTGTCGCACGCGGCGGGCCTGCTCGAAGGGGTGCAGCAGGCGATCGAGACGCTCGGCGAGGCCGAGCTGGCCGCCCTGCCCCGGATCGACGCGGCCGGCAGCCGCCTTCGATCGCTGGCCGGGTTCGATGGGCGGCTGCAGCCGGTGGTCGATATCCTCGAGTCGGCCCGCGCCGAAGTCGACGAGGCCGTGCGACAGCTCAACCAGTACCTGGCCCATGCCGACCTGGACCAGGCGCGCCTGGCCCAGGTGGAGGCAAGAATGGCGGCGATCCACGCGATCGCGCGCAAACTGCGCAGCGCGCCCGAGCAGCTGGCCGAGCTGCTGGCAAGCACCCGGGCCCGGCTGCAGGCGCTGACGGCGGCGTCCGACCTGGACGGTCTGCGCGCAACCGAGGCGGCCGCGCTGCAGCGCTTCTCCGACGCCGCGGCCGAGCTGTCGGGGGCGCGCCGGGATGCCGCGCACAACATGGGCCGCGAGGTGACCCGCGCGATGCAGGATCTGTCGATGGCGGGCGGCCGCTTCGCGGTCGGCCTGCAAGCCGCGGAGCCCTCGGCGAGCGGACTGGAGCGGGCCGAGTTCCAGGTGGCCGGCCACGCGGGCGCGGCGTTGCGTGTGCTGGCCAAGGTGGCCTCGGGCGGCGAGCTGTCGCGGATCAGCCTGGCGATCTCGGTGATTGCCGCCACCGCCACGCCGGTACAGACCCTGATCTTCGACGAAGTCGACGCCGGCATCGGCGGAGCGGTGGCCGACGTGGTCGGCCGCCGTTTGAAGCAGCTCGGGCAGATCCGCCAGGTGCTGTGCGTGACCCACTTGCCGCAGGTGGCCGCCCATGCCGACCGGCACCTGGTGGTGGCCAAGACGCAGGGCCCCGACCAGCGGCCGGTGTCGAGCGTGGTGCCGCTGGACCGCGCGGGTCGCGTGGAAGAACTGGCCCGGATGCTGGGCGGTCAGCAGATCACCGACACGACCCGCAAGCACGCGCGCGAGCTGCTCGCGCAGTAGCGCTCTGCGGCGCTCCGAGGGGTTACTGACCCCCGCCGCCGTTGTTGTGGCTGCAATTGGGCTTGTTACACACGCCGTACAGCGCCAGCGCATGGTCCTGCAGATCGAAGCCGCGCTCGGCCGCGATCGTCTTCTGGCGCTGCTCGATCTCCGGATCGACGAACTCCTCGACGCGCCCGCAGGTCAGGCACACCAGGTGGTCGTGGTGCGGCCCCTCGTTCAGCTCGAACACGGCCCGGCCGGCCTCGAAATGGCGCCGCACCAGCAGACCCGCCTGCTCGAACTGGGTCAGCACCCGGTACACGGTGGCCAGCCCCACGTCGACGTGCTCCGCCACCAGCGAGCGGTACACATCCTCGGCGCTCAGGTGGCGCGTCGCTTCGGGCTCGTTGGAGCGCCTCTGGAAAATCTCCAGGATCTTCAAGCGCGGAGCGGTGGCCTTCAGGCCGCTGACTTTAAGGTCGGCTGTACCGGAGTTTTTCATTCCGATGCCCAATCGGCAATCATTCAGTCGGTATCATATGCACAAATGAGGGCAATCAAGTCGACCCATCTCAAATACGGGCGCATCGGCGTCCCGCGCGCTGGCCCGAAAAGTGCCGCCGGCGCTGGCCGTCTGGTCGCGCCGTGGGTGGCGGCGCTGCTGCTGGCCGGCTGCGGCTCGATCACCGACTACCTGCCCGGCTTTCTGACACCGTACCGGCCCGACGTTCAACAGGGCAATGTGATCACCAGCGACATGGTCGACCAGTTGCGGCCCGGCATGACGCGCGACCAGGTCAAATTCATGCTCGGAACGCCGCTGCTGGCCGACCGCTTCCACCCGGACCGGTGGGATTACCTGTATTACCTGAACCCGCGCATCGGCGCCGAGCAACGGCGCAACCTGGTGATCTATTTCAAGGACAACCGGCTCGATCACTTCGACAGCGACCCGATGCCGCCGGAATCGATGGCGGACAACCTGATCCTGGGGCAGAAGCTCGGCATCAAGCCGACCCCGCCGCCGCCCAAGGAGCCGGCCACGCCCAAGGAGCCGGCCACGCCCACGGAGCCGGCCACGCCCACGGAGCCGGCCCCGCAACCAAGGCCGGCGCCTCAATAGCCCGCCGGGCGCGATGAAACTGGCGATCGCGGGCAGCGGTGGCCGCATGGGCCGGATGCTGATCGAGGCGGCACTGGCGGCCGACGACCTGTCGATCGTGGCGGCTCTGGAGCGGCCCGACGCGCCGCAGATCGGCCAGGACTGCGCGCTGTCCCTGGGGCGCGCCGGCGGCGCGCTCATCGGGTCCGATCCGTCCGCCATCGCGCAGGCCGACGTGCTGATCGATTTCACGCGGCCCGAGGCCACACTGCGGCATCTTCGAGTCTGCGTCGAGCATCGGGTGCGCGCGGTGATCGGGACCACCGGCTTCGACGAGGCCGGGCGGCGCCAGGTCGAGCAGGCGGCCCGCAGCGTGCCGGTCGTGTTCTCGCCGAACATGAGCGTCGGGGTCAACGTGACCTTCCGGCTGGCCGAGCTGGCGGCGCGCATGCTGGGGGAGGAATTCGACGTCGAGATCGTCGAGGCGCACCATCGCGACAAGGTGGACGCACCCTCCGGCACGGCGCTGCGGCTGGGCGAGCTGGTCGCCAGCGCCCAGGGCCGCACCCTGCAGCAGGTGGCCGTTTACGCCCGCCATGGCGTGACCGGCCCGCGCCAGCCGGGCAGCGTGGGCTTCTCGGTGATCCGCGGCGGCGACCTGGTGGGGGACCACACGGTCATGTTCGCCGGCAACGGCGAGCGCGTCGAGATCACGCACCGCTCGTCCAGCCGCATGACGTACGCCCTGGGGGCGCTGCGGGCGGCGCGCTTTCTGGCGCAGCGCGAGCCGGGTCTGTACGACATGCGCGACGTGCTGGGACTGGGCTGAGCGAAACGGGAACGGTGAGCGAATCGTTCGGGTTCGAGCATTTCTGGATGCAGGCCGACGGCCTGATCCGGGCCAACGTCTATCTGCTGCTCGCGATGTCGGTGGCGAGCTGGTTCCTGATCATCCTGAAGACCTGGTCCGGCATCAAGGCGCGCCGCGTATTGCGCTCGCTCGATGCGTTCTGGACCGCGCCCTCGATCGATCAGGCACTGGCTACGCTGGCCGCGCGGGACTCAGAAGCGCTGCTGGCGCCGCTGGCCAGAGCGGCGGTCGAGGCATCTCGCGCGACGGTGGCCGGCTCGTCCTGGAGCGGGCCCTCGGACCGGCTCACGCGCGCCCTGCGGTCGGCCATCCAGGCCGTCACGGCGCGGCTGGAGTCGGGCCTGACGCTGCTCGCATCGGTGGGCGCCACCGCGCCCTTCGTCGGCCTGCTCGGAACCGTGTGGGGCATCTACCACGCGCTGCTGAACGTCGCCGCCAGCGGCTCGCTGTCGATCGACAAGGTGGCCGGCCCGGTCGGCGAGGCGCTGATCATGACGGCGTTCGGACTGGGCGTGGCGATCCCGGCGGTGCTGGCCTACAACGGCATCGCGCGCGCCAATCGGCTGGTGATCGCGCAGATCGACGGCTTCGCGCACGACCTGCACGCGCTGCTGACGCAGCCGCCCGCGGGCGCATATCCGCCATGATGACGTTCGGCCGCTTCCGGCAGAGCACGGATCTTTTCGAGCCGATGGCCGAGATCAACGTCACGCCGCTGGTCGACGTCACGCTGGTGCTGCTGGTCGTCTTCATCATCGCCGCTCCCCTGCTGACGTATGCGATCAAGCTCGACCTGCCGGCCGCCCAGGCCGCTCCGGCCGGTCCGGCGCCGGCCGCGATCGACGTGTCGATCGACGCTGCCGGCACGCTGTACTGGAACGGAACGGCGCTGGATGCGGCCGCGCTGGAGGCGCGCCTGAAAAAGGCGGCCGGCCAGGCGCCTCAACCCGAGCTGCACCTGCGCGCCGACCGCGCGGTTCGCTACGAGTTCGTGGCCCAGCTGATGTCGGCCGCACAGCGAGCCGGAGTCCAGCACATCGGATTCGTCACCGACCCGGCCGCGAGCACCGGCTGGCCACGTTCCGGCCAGCATTGAAAGCCGCGGTTTGTTGAGTGAAGCATCAACCATCCTGTCCGATAAAGAAGACCTCGGTGTGACCGGCGGCCGTCACGTCGATGCGCGCACCGAACAGCGTTGACAGCGCCGCGGCAGTCAGCACGTCGCGGCGGGTTCCGGCACGCCACCAGCCTGCGCCGGACAGCAGCAGCACATGGGTTGCGAAGCGGGCCGCGGCGTTGATGTCGTGCAGCACGGCCACCACCGTCTGATCGTCGCGGCCTGCCAGGCGGTCCAGGACCCAGGCCTGGTGGCCCGGATCCTGGTGCGAGGTGGGCTCATCGAGCAGCAGCACCGGCGCGTCCTGCGCCAGCGCCGTGGCGATCGCCACCCGCTGCCGCTCGCCGCGCGACAGCCCGCGCACGTCGCGCTGCGCGAGGTCCATGCAGTCCATCCGTCTCAACGCCGCCAGGGCGGCGTCGTGCCCGCCCGGCTCGGCCCCGAACCGATATCGAGCCGTCAGCACGGTGTCGAGCACCGACGCCGAAAACGGGTCGAGCCAGCGGTCGTTGACCAGCGCGCGCAGCGCGGCGAGCTCCTGCACCCCGCAGTGGTCGACCGCGCGGCCCGCGATCCGGATGGTGCCGGCCTGCGGGCGGCGCGCACCGGCCAGCGCGCCCAGCAGGGTCGACTTGCCCGACCCGTTGGGACCGACCACCACCCAGCGCTCGCCCACGGCCACCTGGATCGACAGCTCCCGCACCAGGTCGCGCGCGCCGGCGCGCAAGGCGAGATCCTTGACCTCGATCATCGGCGCGTTCATTGACGGCGCAACTGCCACAGGAACAGCGGAACGCCGATCATCACGGTCAGCACGCCCACCGGCAGCTGGGCCGGCGCGGCCACCGTCCGGGCCGCCAGGTCGCCCAAGGCCAGCAGCACCGAGCCGATCAGCACCGAGGCGGGCAGCGTACGGCGCTGGTCGTTGCCGACCGCAAAGCGCGCCAGGTGCGGTGCGACGAACCCGACAAAGCCGATCGCGCCGGCCAGCGCAACGGCCCAGCCAGTCGCGATCGAGGCCACGATCACCAGGCGGCGCCGGACGCGGTCCACGTGCACGCCCTGGGTGAAGGCCTGCAGATCACCGCGCATCATCAGGTTCAACGCGGCCGCGTCGCGCGCGGCAGACCAGCCGCAGATCGCCAGCACCGCCAGGCTGGTCCACGCGGCCACCGGGTCGAGCGCGCCGCTCAAGTCGCCCAGCAGCCAGAACACCATCGGCCGCAGTCGGCCGGCCGGCGCCAGCGACAGCGCCAGGCTCAGCGCGGCCGCGGCGAAGGACGCCATCATCACGCCTACCAGCAGCATCGAGGACGACGGCGAGTCGCCGGACAGGTGCTCGGCGCCGAACAGGGCCCGGCGCGCCAGCAGGAACAGCACCGCCAGGGCGGCCAGGGCGCCGGCGACGCCCGCGCAGTGGGTCGCGAACACGCCCGCGCCGGCCGCGATCGCCAGCATCGCCGCGCAGGCGGCGCCGCCCGAGATCCCCAGCACGTACGGATCGGCCAGCGGGTTGCGCAGCAGCGCCTGCAGCACGCTGCCGGACAGCGCCAGCAGCCCGCCCACCGCCAGGGCGGTCACGGCGCGAGGCAGCCGCAGGGCCAGGATGGCCGATGAGAGCGATTGATCACCCGGCTTGAGCAGCGCGGCAACGACCGCGACCGGATTCAAGCGGACGCTGCCGATCATCAGCGACGCAACCAACGACAGTGCGGCCGCTGCCGCGAACAACCATATCAGGGCTCGTGCCCGCCGCTCGCTCAAGATCCCGACCTCGAGGCCGGCGCAGACCTTGCGCGCGCCGGCAGCGCGGCACGCTACCACAGCGGCGCGCAACGCACGGTATACTGCCGCTGCTTGTCCGCGGTGCCGTGGCGGCTTCCCGCCGCCGCGGTTAAACGGGAAACAGGTGAGCGCACCTTGATGGGCGCAATGCCTGTGCTGCCCCCGCAACGGTCAGCGAGCGTGGACGCATCCGACAGCCACTGCGCGAAAGCGCGGGAAGGCGATGCGTCAAAGCTTGCGAGCCCGGATACCGGCCGAGGACAACCGAAGAACCGAAACGCTGCGGGGAAGCAGCGGCAGGTGCGCAGCCTCGTTCAGGTGCCCTTCCGAGTTCCCGACAGCGTTTCCCTTTGACGCAACCTACCGGCCTGCGGGGACGCTGGCCGGAGAACGGGAATCGAGATGGCCCGCCGCATCCAGCCCCTGGCGCTCGCAGCCGCCCTCCTTTTCGCGCGCGGCGCCGCTGCCGACGACAACGGCACGGTCGTCGTGACCGCCACGCGCTTTGCCGAACCGGACCCGCACATCGCGGCCGACGTGAGCGTCATCACCCGCGAGGACATCCAGAACACGCCCGCCACCAACGTGCCGGACCTGCTCAAGGCCACCGCGGGCATCGAAGTGCGCCCGTTGTATGGCGCCATGGGCATCGATGCCACGGTGGACTTGCGCGGCTTCGGCGACACCGCCGGCAGCAACACGCTGGTGCTGCTGGACGGCCAGCGCCTCAATCCGATCGACGCCGGCAGCATCAGCTGGTCGACCATCCCGATGGCCAGCATCCAGCGCATCGAGATCATCCGCGGCGCCGGCACCGTCCTGTACGGCGACCAGGCGAGCGGCGGCGTCATCAACATCGTGACCGACCAGTCCGGCGCGCGCGCCGCTTCGGTGGAGGCCATCGGGGGCAGTTACGGCTATCGAGGCGGCGATGGCCGCGTCTCGGCCAGCGTGGACGACACCCGTTTCAACGTCACGGCCCACTACGCGGACGCGGACGGCTGGCGCCGCAACAGCCGCGCAGACCAGCAGGCCGCCACCGCCCACGTGGGCCATTCCGTCTCCGGCGGCGAGGTCACCGCCGACTTCGCGGCCTACAAGGACTCCAACGGCCTGCCCGGGTCCCTCTTGACCCACGACTACCAGACCGACCCGAGGCAGGCACGAACGCCGTTTGACAGCCAGCAGCGCGACGGCTACCGCGCCCGACCCGGGGTGTCGCTCAAGTTGTCCGGGTCCCTGACCTTCGATGGGGAAATCGGCGTCGAACACGAGAACTATTCCTCCGACAACGTTTCGTTTGCCAGCGTGTTCGACCGGCAGCGCACCCGTCTGTCGGCCACGCCGCGGCTGCGCTGGGTGCAGGACTTCGGCGGCCGGCGCAACGAGACCGTGGTCGGCCTCGATTACTACGACGGCAAGGTGACAGCACGGTCGATCGGCGCGCCCTCGGTGATACCCCAAACCGCCGAGCAGGCGAGCCTGGCCGGCTATGCGCAGAATGTCACCGGGCTGTCGGATCGATGGTTCCTCACCGCCGGTGCGCGCGAGCAGCACATGAATCAGCATGCGCAACAGGGCGCCTACCTCGCCAATTTCGGCGCCGGCGCCACCACGGTGCCGGCATTCGACGGTTCAGCCTCGCGCAGTCGCTCCGCGCTCGACCTTGGACTGGTCTTCCAGGGCAGCGGGTGGCGGACCTTTGGCAAGTACGGCAGCTTCTTTCGCTTCCCCAATACGGACGAGCTGTTCGGGTTTGACCCGTTTACCGGCAACCCGGTGTTCGCCGGTGAATTGCTGCCCCAGCACGGCCGCATCGGTGAGCTCGGAGCGAGCTTCACGACCTCGAAGGTGGGCGGCCGCCTGTCGGCCTACCGGATGGATCTGACCGATGAAATCGATTTCGACGGAACCACTTTCGCCAACGTGAACCTGCCGCCGACCCGTCGGCAGGGGTTGGAGGCCGAGCTCGATTGGAGCGTGCTCGCCGGCGTCAGGGCCCATGCGGCCTACGCCTTCATCGATGCGGGCTTCCGCGGCGGACCCAACGCCGGCAACGAGATCCCGCTGGTCGCGCGCAACAAGGCATCGCTGCAACTCACCTCGAGCGGCCGAATGTTTGGTGCTTACAGCCTGGCCGTCACCTACGTGGGCGAGCGCCGCTACAGCGGCGACTTCGCCAATGCGCTGGGGCATCTGGCCGGCTACACGACGGTCGATCTGCAGGGCCGCTGGACGGTCGCGCGCTGGACCTTCACGGCCAGAGTGATCAACGCGCTGGACCGGCGCTATGCACCGTTTGCCGGTTATTCGACCTTCGTCAACGACCATTACTACTACCCGGCCGACGCTCGCAGCTTGTTCGGCAGCGTTCGCTACGACTTCATGTGAGCAACGCCACCGCCCGGATGGTCGACTCATGGCGCGGCCGGCCGGCGCTGGCGCGCGGTCTGCAGGTCGCGACAGAGGCGCTCGGCCCCGTCCAGCAGCCGCGGCGTATGACGCTGGATCAAATCCGGCGGAATGAAGAACAGGTTATCGCGCGCCGCCGCCGTCAGCCGCGGCCAGCGTCGCCAGTTGTCCAGCCATTCGGGACGGGCCGTGTCCATGCCGCTGGCCACGATGACCTCCGGATCGGCGGCCAGCACCGCCTCGAGGGAGACCTCGGGGGCCATCGCCGACAGCTGCTCGAAGATGTTCACGCCGCCGCACAGGCGGATCGCGCTGCCGATGATCTGGCCGCCACCGACGGTCAGCAGCGGCTCCGACCACATCTGGTAGAAGGTGCGCACGGGCGCGCGGCCGGAGTAGCGTTGCCGAAGGTCTGCCAGGCGGGCGCGGAATGCCGCGGCCGCGGGGCGGGCGACGTCGGAGGTGCCGGCCAGCTCGCCGAATTGTTCCAGGCTGGCGGCAACATCCTCGACGCGGTCCGGTTCCGACAGAAAGAGCGCAATGCCGAGTTGCTTGAGCGGCTCCAGCTGACTCAACGGATTGCCGCTTTGCCAGGCGATCACCAGATCGGGCTTGAGCGCAAGGATGGTCTCAAGATCCAGTTCCGTGTAGCTGCCGACGCGGGCAATCCGGCTGGCCGCCTGCGGGTAATCGCTGTAATCCACCGTGCCCACCACGCGGTCGCCGGCTCCGGCATCAAAGAGGATCTCGGTGATGTGCGGCGCCAGACTGACGATGCGCCGGGCCGGCTGCTTCAGCCGAACCTGGGCGCCGCTGTCGTCGCGCACGGCGATGTCGGCCCGCGCCGGCAGGGCGCAGGCGGCAAGAAGCAGAACCAGCAATCTGCGCACGCCAGCTCGATCGGACCGAAGGCGCGGATCTTAGATCAGCCGGGCGGGCTCTTGAGCTCCAGCGGCAGACCGGCCGCGGTGAACGTGACGCGATCGCACGCAGCCGCCACTTTCTGGTTCAGGCGCCCCTGCTCGTCGGCGAAGCTTCGCGCCAGTGCGTTCGGGGGCACGATGCCGCACCCGACTTCGTTGCTGACCAGGATCAGGCGCCCGGGTAGCGCGGACAGGCACTGCACGAGGGCCGCGGTCTCGCCGGCCAGCAGCGGACAGTCGGGCGCCTCGCCCGCTTCGGCCTGGGCCGCCGCACGGCCGGCGAAGAACAGGTTGGACAGCCACAGCGTCAGGCAGTCCACCAGGATGCACGTGTCGGCGGCGGCGTGGCGCGTGAGCGCGGCGGCCAGTTGCAGCGGCTCCTCGACGCTGGTCCAGCCGGCCGGGCGACGTTCGCGGTGGTGGGCGATGCGTCGCGCCATCTCCGCATCCTCGGCCCGGGCCGTGGCCACGTACACCACGGCCAGGCCGCTTCGGCCGGCCCGCAGGGCTGCCAGGGAACTTTTGCCCGAACGGGCGCCGCCGATGATCAACTCCGCCATGACCTGCGAGCCTAGCACCGCCGCGGGAGATAATGCCCCGGCTCGCCTTGCCCGATCGAAAGGAAGAATCCGATGCCTTCGGATCTGCCGCAGTTCCGCATCGAAGCCGTGGACCGCTCGCTGGCGCCGGCGCTGCAGGACAAGATCGACCACAAGACCAAGCCCGTCGGATCGCTGGGCCGCATCGAGCAGCTCGCGCTGCAGCTGGGTCTGATCCAGCGCAGCCTGACTCCGCGGCTGCACCGGCCCCACGTGCTGGTCTGTGCCGGCGACCACGGCGCCGCGAAGGCCGGCGTGTCCGCCTATCCCCAGGACGTGACCTGGCAGATGGTCGAGAACTTCCTTTCGGGAGGCGCGGCGATCAACGTGCTGGCGCGCCAGGCCGGCATCGCGCTGGTGGTGGCCGATGCCGGCGTCAACCACGATTTCGGGGCGCGCGAGGGGCTGCTCGACGCCAAGGTCGCACCGGGCACGGCGAGCTACCTGGACGGCGCGGCGATGAGTGCGCAGCAGTGCACGACCGCCATCGAGCGCGGTGCCGCCGTGGTGCGCGACCTGGCGGCCGGCGGCTGCAACGTCCTCGGACTGGGCGAGATGGGCATCGGCAATACGGCGGCCGCATCGCTGCTGACCCACTGCCTGACCGGACTGCCGCTGAACGCCTGCGTGGGACGCGGCACGGGCCTGGACGATGCGGGTCTGGCCCGCAAGCGCGAGCTGCTTGGCAAGGCCCTGGCGCACTGGGACGACCGCAGCGGGCAGCCGCTGCAGATCCTGGCCCGCTTCGGCGGCTTCGAGATCGCGATGCTGACCGGCGCGATGCTGGCGGCCGCCGAGGCCGGCATGATCGTGCTGATCGACGGGTTCATCGTGACCAGCGCGCTGCTGGTTGCGCATCGGCTGCAGCCGGCGCTGCGCGACTACTGCGTGTTTGCCCATTGTTCCGAAGAAGCGGGCCACCGCGGCCAGCTCGATCATCTGAAGGCGCAGCCGCTGCTCGACCTGGGCCTGCGGCTGGGCGAAGGCACCGGCGCGGCGCTGGCCTATCCGCTGTTGAACGCCGCCTGCGCCTTGCTCGGCGAGATGGCGAGCTTCGAATCGGCGGGTGTTTCCAACCGGCAATGATCCGAGAGCTCGCGACCTTCTTTGCCGCGCTGCGCTTCTTCACCCGCCTGCCGGTGCCGGCCTGGGTCGGCCACTCGCCGCAGCAGCTCGAGCAGGCTGCGCGCTATTTTCCGCTGGTCGGCATCGTCGTGGGCGCCATCGGCGCGCTGGTCACCGTCGCCGCCGCGCAATGGCTGCCGGCATCGCTGGCGATCCTGGCCGGCATGACGGCTACCGTGCTGGTCACGGGCGCCTTCCACGAAGACGGCTTCGCTGATGCGGTCGATGGCTTTGGCGGCGGCCGGGACAAGGCGCGCGTGCTGGACATCATGAAGGACTCGCGCATCGGCAGCTTTGGCGCGGTGGCCGTCGCGCTGATGCTGCTGGCCAAGTTCAACGCGCTGGCCCAGATCGATGCCCTGGGCGGATGGCGGACGCTGGCGCCGGCATTGATCGCCGGCCACGCGATCTCGCGGCTGGCTGCGACCACGCTGATGCGCGCACTGCACTACGTGCGCGAGGACGACAGCGCCAAGTCGAGGCCGCTGACGCGGCCGCTCGCCGCCGCCGAGCTGGCCGTCGCGGCCCTGTGCGGGCTGAGCCCTTGCCTGCTGCTGCCCGGCGCGAAGGTCTGGGTCGCGATCGGGCTGGCCGCCGCGGTGACGGTGCTGGCCGCCGGCTATTTCGTGCGCCGCATCGGCGGCTACACCGGCGACTGCCTGGGAGCCGCGCAGCAGGTGGCCGAGCTTGCCTTCTACGTGGGCCTGTGCGCATCTTCCTGATTCGCCATCCGCGCCCGGCGGTGGCGCCCGGCGTGTGCTACGGCGCCAGCGACGTCGACCTGGACGGCGATGCGCGCGAATGCGCCGCGCGGCTGCGCCAGGTTCTGCCGGCGCAGCTGCCGGTCTTCAGCAGCCCGCTGCGCCGCTGCCGCCGCCTGGCCGAGGCCCTGCACGAAGCGCCCACCTACGACGCGCGCCTGCGCGAGATGGATTTTGGCGCCTGGGAGCTGCGATCGTGGAGCGAGATTGCGCGCGTCGAACTGGACGCCTGGGCGGCAGCGCCCCTGGCGTACGCGCCGCCGGGCGGCGAATCGGTGGGCGCGCTGCAGGCGCGGGTGGCCGCCTTCCTGGTCGAGCGCATCGGATCGGGCCGGCGGGATTTCGCCGTCGTGACCCACGCGGGGGTGATGCGGATCGTGGCCGCTCAGCTGCAGGCACTGGATCTGCCGACATGGCTGGGCCTGCGCTTTGGCCACGGCGAGCTCGTGCGGTTCGAGGTGCCCGCTTCGTTCGGATGTTCGCCGCCCGGCGCGTAGATTCTCGGCCCGGCGGCGACAGTGCTACCATCATCGGCATGCTGGAAGAGCTTGACGCACTCGATGCGAAGATGCGGGAGCTGTCTGCGCACGTGCGGCAGCTGCGCGAGGAGAACCAGAGTCTGC
>DASZFP010000138.1:0-2804 GCA_035939615.1 Burkholderiaceae bacterium
GCGGCAGACCAGGTGCTGCAGGCGATAGCGGCCACCGGCGCCAAGCTGCGCGGGGTCATCCTGGACCTGCGCGGCAACGGCGGCGGCTCACCCGCCGAGGTCTCCAGGCTGCTCGGCGCCTTCACCCACGGCACGGCCTACGCCTACGACTGCGACGTGCACGGCAACTGCCCCGCCACCTACACCGACACAGACGTCCCGCTGCTGCACCTGCCGCTGGTCGTGCTGACCGACCGCAACTGCGCCTCAGCGTGCGACGCGTTCAGCGGCGCCGTGAAAGACCTGCGGCTCGGCACCCTGGTCGGCACCAGGACGGCGGGCATCGTAGCCGCGCCCGCCGCCCCCTACCTGCTCGACGACGCCAGCTTGATCATCCTCCCGGCCAAGCACGAGCTCAGCGCCGACCACGAGCTCATCAACGGCATCGGCGTCGCACCCGACTACTACGTCCCGCTCACCGCACAGGACCTGTCCACCGGACACGACCCCGACATCGCCAAGGCCCTCACCCTGCTCGGCGGCTAGCCCGCGCCGGCCCGGCGGCACGCAAGCCGCCGGGCCTGCACATGCCCGTCGGTGCCCGGCGGATGGCTGATCTGGGCGCCCTGCGCGACGCGTGCGCCTGACGGTTCTTGAGCGCAGAGTCGGCATCGATAAGGCCGCACAAGCTCTTGACAGAGGGTAACGCTGCGTAATGATCGCTGGTCGCGGCCAGCACGCGAGATCCGCCGCTATGCGCGGCCCCGTGCGGGAACAGCCGTGATCCGTTTGCTGAGGGTGGCCCTAGCACTGAGTTGACAGGGGGATGTCCCGCGCGCCCTGGATTCGGTGGCGGCCCGGTCCTTGGCTGCTGTACGGGCTTGGCTGTGCCCTCCTCTCTTGAAAGGCCTGCCCCCGGCCACTCAGGTGCGGCGGCTTCCGGCCGCCTAGTCGTCATCAATCGGTGGGCAGGAAGTAGCGCTGAAGCTCCCACTTCGCCACTGCCGTGCCGAGGTTCTCTCCGGCGACTACGGAGTTGCGGTAGTGGAAGCCGATCCAGACACGGGCGTTGACGAGCTGCGTGTAAAGATCCTGCACCGTCGCGAACGTCTGCGACGTCGTCAGCGTGGTGGCGCCGCCTTGTGCGCCCGGGATGGTTGCGTTGATGCTGCTCGTCTTGAGTGCGTTCGCGAGGACCTGGGCGACCGCGCTTGTTACACAACCGTGTTGCGAGGGGTACTCGGGATGATTGGGCGTCGTGGCGAGTGGCGTCCAGGCCGGATCGGCGGTCGTCGCCGGATTGCCGTCGATACCGGCGTTGCGGATCGCGGTGATCGGGCGCCAGAACTGGTATGTGTACTTGGAGTCGAAGCAAGCCATACCGGCGTCGGTCGACACCATGTTCCCCGCCGCCAGCAGACGCACCGTGTCGAGAAGGTCCATGGTGTGCTGGGTGGCGACGTTCTGGAGAGTCTGGTTCACCTGACTGATCGCATTCGCATTCCAGAAGTACGCGATCGCCGTCTGCGCAGCAGTGCGCACGGCGCTCGTCGCAGAGCCGTACGCCTTCGTTTCGTTGAAGTCTCTCGTATACAGCGCGCTCGTGAGCGCAGGCGGGGCGGGCGCCCGGAACTGCGAGGTGCTTTGGAGCATGAACGGCCGCATCACTGCCATCCATGGCGTTTGCGCAATCTGAAGGGAGGGCGGCGGCGCCCAGACCCACAGGCCGGGCTGAAGCGGGCCAGCGCCGAACGGCGTTGAGACGGGTGCGTTCCGTCCGTCGTTCGCGCGTAGCGCCTCGATGTCCGCCGCAGCCGCCTGGCCGACCGCGATTCCCCTTGCTGTCGTCCGGTCGTCGGGAAGCGCAGCGATCGACGCTGCGTACTTGGCGGCCAAGGTGCCGCCCGGATCGCCGAGGTAGAAAACGAGCGTGTTGTAGGCGGCTGCGATCACCGCCGCTTGGACTGAGGCGTTGCCGGCCGCTGCGGAGAAGTGATGGTAGGGCGCGTAGCGGTGACCGATCTTCGTCGCCGCGTCATAGACCGCAGCCTGGACATAGGACATGTAGAGCAGGCCCTCGGTCTGATACAGCGGCCGCGCTGCGGCGCCCTGCGGGTCGATCACGCTGGCGGCGCGCACGGCGGCGACGGCATTCGCGTTCCACGCGAGCGCTACGGTCGCCGGCACTGTCGCCGATTTCTCCGTCCTCGCCGACGACGGCGCCACCGCGAATAGCGACGCTGCCAGCGCAACTGCAGCCACGATTCGAACTCTCATTTTCGATCCTCCCGGGTCGCCTGTGACAGGAGACCGCGCAGGAGTCGGAGGCTGGCAGGACGGGCGGCTGCCGCGCGATCCTGACGCAAGTTTCCCGCCCGGGAAAAGCCCCGAGACCTGCCAGTCACCTCTGTTGCCGTGAACGCGTCGACGGCGAGCCCAGTCGTACTTGCTCCGCCCGACGCGTCACTAGACCGCATTGTCATTGGACTGGTCCTCCTCGTTCCCTCTTTCGCGAAATCGGAACCCACTGCACCCGGTCGGGCCCCCTCGATCCACCTCGCCTTAACCATCGGGAACGCTTACCGGAATCCAGCCATAAGCGCACTTGAAGTTGAAGTCGCGGGCCCGAAAACGAAGTCAGGCCCGACGGGAAGAAACACCTTAACGCCTCCTGCTCTTTGCGCCGATGATGCCCGCGATCGGTGGCCTGCTGAAATTGCTGCTGGGTTATACATCCGGGATCAGGCCTTTCAAGTGCTGGGTGCTGTATCGCCGGGGGAAGGTCGCGTGCCCTCCTCTCCGGCGGAGAGGATGGTGTGCAGCTT
>DASZFP010000139.1:0-10264 GCA_035939615.1 Burkholderiaceae bacterium
ATGTTCGACTTCGTGGCGCGCCACCAGCTCTCGGCCCGGGTGCTGAACCTGGGGGTGCAGGGCAGCTACCGCTTCGAGCTGGGCACCCGCGCCGAGCTGCACGAGCAGGTCGGCATCGGCCTGCAGTCGGTGGCCCGCAGCGTGCGCCAGTTCCTGCAGACGTTCCCGAGTGGCCACGGCGCCGCCCGCCCCGGCAGATCCGTACTCGAACGCGTGGATTGAACGCAATGAAATTTCCGCTGATGCGAAACAACATCCTGCGCGAGGACCTGGATGCGGTCATCCGGTACCTGCAGCAGGATGACCCGATCCTGACGCACGCAGCCAACGTGCGCGCTTTCGAGACCGAATGGTCCGAGTGGCTCGGCGTCAAGCACAGCGTGTTCGTCAACTCGGGTGCGTCGGCCAACCTGCTGACGATGGCGGTGCTGAAGATCGCCCATCCGGACGGCGGCGAAGTGATCGTGCCGCCGCTGGCGTGGGTGTCCGACGTCGCTTCCGTCATGCAAAACGGATTCACGCCGGTGTTCGTCGACATCGACCCGCGCACGCTGTCGATGGATCCGCGCGGCATCATCGCCCGGCTGGGGCCGCGCACGCGCGCCGTGTTCCTGACCCACGTGCAGGGCTTCGATGGCCTCACCGACGAGCTGGTCGAGGAGCTCAAGCGCCGCAGGATTCCGTTGATCGAGGACGTGTGCGAGTCCCACGGCGCAACCCACAGCGGGCGCAAGCTGGGCGGGTTCGGCTGGATCTCGAATTTCTCGTTCTACTACGCCCACCACATGAGCACGATCGAGGGCGGCATGGTGTGCACCAGCGATCCGCAGGTCTATCAGCAGGTCCGGATGCTGCGCTCGCACGGTATGGTCCGCGAGGCGAGCGATGCCTCGCTGCGTGCAGCCTATCAATCGGAGTTCCCCGAGGTGAACCCGGAGTTCATCTTCGCCTATCCGGCCTACAACGTGCGCAATACGGAGATCGGAGGAATTCTCGGCCGCAGCCAGCTCAAGCGGCTCGACGAGAACGTCAAGCGCCGCACCGCGAACCTGCATCGCTTCTTGAAGCAGATCGACCCGCACAAGTACCGGACCGACTTCAAGCTCGAGGGTTCCAGCAACTACGCGTTCAACCTGATCCTGAAGGAACCCGACGACGAGCTGGTGCAGCACCTGATGCGCCGCATGCGGGAGTCCGGAGTCGAGTACCGTCGCGGCAGCGCCGGCGGCGGCAACCAGATCCGCCAACCCTACCTGAAGGGCGTGGTGGCCGACGGGCACCATCGCGAGTTTCCGCAGACCGAACACGTTCACTTCTATGGCTTCTACATCGGCAACTTCCCCGATCTGCGGGACGACGAGATCGACGCGCTGTGCGCGATCCTGAACTCGGCCTGAGGCCGTTGCGGTGACCAGCGCGATCATTCTGGCGGGCGGGCTGGGAACACGCCTGCGCAGCGCGGTACCGGACCTTCCGAAGCCGATGGCCCCGATCGCGGGCCGTCCTTTTCTGGCCTACCAGCTCGACTACTGGATCGGCCAGGGCGTCGATCGCTTCGTGCTGTCGGTCGGCTACCGGCACGAGGCGATCGTCGGCTACTTCGGCGCGAGCTACCGCGGCGTCGGCCTCGAGTATTCGGTCGAACAGGAGCCGCTCGGAACCGGAGGCGGCCTGCTGCTCGCGCTGGACCAGCTGGACTCGCCGCAACCGTTTCTTCTGTTGAACGGCGACACCTACTTCGAGGTCGACCTGGCGGCGCTGACGCAATGGCACCAGCAAAAGCACTCCGAGTGGACGTTTGCGCTGTTCCGCTGTTCGCAGGCAGGCCGTTACATGGGGATGACCGTCGACGAGGACGCGCGCGTCACGCAACTGCAATCGGGAACCGGCCAGCCGGGCCGCCTGGCCAACGGGGGCGTGTACCTGGTCAGCCCCGACGCCGCCCGCGGCAGCCGATGGACTGCCGGCGACAAGCTGTCGCTGGAAGACGATCTGGTGCCCGCCCTCTTCGAGGGCGGCCGGCGCCTGTATGGTCTGGAATGCGCCGGCGCGTTCATCGATATCGGCATTCCGGAGGATTATCGTCGTGCGCCCAGCCTGCTGGCCGCGTAACGGGAGGACATCTCGATGGATTACGCCGCAGTTCTGAGAAAGAACCTGGTCGCATCGATTGCCGCCAAGCAGCGGTTTCTGGACAGCGCCGAGCAGATCCAGAGCTTTGCCAAGGCGGTCGACGTGGTGGTGCGCCGCTATCGCGAGGGCGGCCGCATTTACATCGCCGGCAACGGCGGGTCGGCCGCCGACGCGCAGCACCTGGCGGCCGAATTCGTCAGCAAGCTGGCGCGCGACCGCGCGCCGCTGCCGGCCGAAGCGCTGACGGTCGACAGCTCGATCCTGACCGCGATCGGCAACGACTACGGCTACGAACAGGTCTTCTCACGCCAGCTCGCCGGCAAGGCCGGGGCCAAGGACGTCTTCCTCGGCATCACGACCTCGGGCAAGTCGCCCAATATTCTGAAGGCGCTCGAGCAGTGCCGTGCGCTGGGGGTTCCCAGCATCGTGTTCTGCGGCCGCGACGGCGGCCCGGCGCGGGCGCTGGCCGATTACTGCATCATCGCCACCGGAACCGAGACCAGCACCATCCAGGAATTGCACATCGTGCTGGCGCACTCGCTGTGCGAGTGCGTGGAGTCGGCCCTGTTCAACTGATTGTCAATCCACCATTACGAAAGCAGGGAAATGAGCTTGAACATTCTCGTCACGGGCGGCGCCGGCTATCTCGGCTCGACGATGGTGCCCGATCTGCTGAGCGCCGGCCACAAGGTCACGGTGCTGGACAGCTTTTTGTTCAAGCAGGCCAGCCTGAACCACGTCTGCCACCACCCGCATTTCAGCGTCGTCAAGGGCGATATCCGGGTCGAGAGCGCCATCGTTCCACTGATGAAGAAAGCCGATGTGATCATTCCGCTGGCGGCGCTGGTGGGCGCGCCGCTGTGCAACCTGGACCCGGTAGGCGCCACCACGGTGAACCATGACGCTATCGCGCTGATGCTGCGGCACCTGGCCAGGAGTCAGATCGTGCTGATGCCGACCACCAACAGCGCCTACGGCACGGGCGATCGGAACAACTTCTGCACCGAGGAGTCGCCGCTGCGGCCGATATCGCAGTACGCGAAAGAGAAGGTGGAGATCGAAAAGGCTTTGATGCAGCACTCCAACGCGATCAGCTTCCGGCTGGCGACCGTGTTCGGGATGTCGCCGCGGATGCGGATCGATCTGCTGGTCAACGACTTCACCTATCGCGCGGTGAACGACCGCTTCGTGGTGCTGTTCGAGAGCTCGTTCAAGCGCAACTACGTGCACGTGCGCGATGTCTCGCGCGTGTTCCAGCACGCGCTGGCCAATTTCGACCGGATGAAAGGTCAGATCTACAACGTGGGACTGACCGAAGCGAACGTGTCCAAGCGCGAATTGTGCGAGCACATCCAGAAGCAGGTGCCCGATTTCGTTTTCCTGGACGCGCCGGTGGGCAAGGATCCGGACCAGCGCAACTACGTCGTTTCCAATGCGAAGATCGAGGCCACCGGCTTCAAGACGGCCCATTCGCTCGACGCCGGCATCGGCGAGCTGATCAAGGGCTTCACGATGTTGAAGAATTCCGTATACGGAAACGTCTGACCTGGCAAGGGGGCGGCGGCAGGCCGGCTGCAAAAGGTTACGGATTTTCTCGCGGGTTCGTGATGTACTACCATGCGGCGATGCAGCGCTTCGCTTGCCAGGACATCCACAAACCGTGAGAACCATCAAGCGGAGCGCGCGGGCGCACCCCAAGGTCAGTCTGATCCTGGCCGATTGGAGCGTGCGGGAGAGCTTTCACCTGCTCGATTACCTGCAGCGCCAGGACGCCGGACGGGATACCTTCGAGGTGATCGTCGTCGAGTTCTACTCGCGCGTTTCTGAAGCCGTGCGCAAGTTCGAGGACCAGGTCGACACCTGGGTCGCCCTCGAGATGCCCGACAGCTGCTACTACCACAAGCACCTGATGTACAACGCCGGCATTTTTCTCGCGCGAGGCGACATCTGCGTCATCTGCGACTCGGACGCGATGGTGAAGGAGGGCTTCATCCGGACGATCGTGACGGAATTCGAGAAGGATCCGCAGATCGTCCTGCACATGGATCAGTTCCGGAACACGCGCCGCGACCTTTACCCCTTCTGCTATCCGAGCTTCGAAGACGTGATCGGAGGCGGCTGCATCAACAACGTCGGCGGCAAGACGCGGGGACTGCAGAGCAGCGAAGACTCGATTCACAATCTGAACTATGGCGCGTGCATGTGCGCCCGGCGCGACGACCTGATCGCGATCGGCGGCGCCGACGAGCACCTCGACTACTTGGGCCACATCTGCGGTCCGTACGAGATGACGTTCCGGCTGGTCAACCTGGGCCTGCGCGAAACGTGGCATCAGACCGAGTTCCTCTACCACACCTGGCATCCCGGTCAGGCCGGCGTGAACAACTACCTGGGCCCGCACGACGGGCGGCACCTGTCCACCACCGCGCTGGACGCCCTGAGCAGCGGACGGGTCACGCCCCTGGTAGAAAACGACAGCATCCGGTGCCTCAGGCTCGGTGCTGGCGGCGAGCCGGCCGCGGCCGCGTTCCGGATATCGGAGGCTTATGCTTCGGCCTGGAGCAGCGACGCGCTGCGGCTGAATCGGCTAGGCGCGGACTCGTGCCCGGCGGGCGCAACATGGAGGGGATTTTTGATCGAAAGGACGGCCGACGGCTACCTCGGGTATCCGCTGATCGCGCGCCAGCCCGCTTTTTCGTCGCTTCGCGAAAAGCTCGAGGTGCGCGCGGCGACGATGGACGAGCTTCGGGAAAAGCTCGCGGACTGTCTGCGCAAGACGATCAGGACCGCGCTTCCGGGATTGAGCCTGGCCAGCTACCTGCTGCAGGCCTTCGGTCTTGCGTTCTTTCTGGCACGGACCCGCGTGCGACGCGTGATCGCATCGGCCCTGTCGTGAGCCGGACCTGATGAACCAGACCTTTAGGAAAGCTCAGGATAGGTGGGCCCGGTTCAGGATGGAATCGGCGCTGCGCGCCGGTGAGACTCAGAACCTGGTTGTGAATCTGGCGCTGATCGGCCGGATGAATTCGACCGAAACAGGCCGGCTGGTCGTCTTCGTCGAGACTTTCCGGGACGCGCTGTTAATCCGGCTTCTGAGCTTCTTCGGCGTGATTGCGCGCGCAGACATCGTCGTGGTCCGGCAGATGGGAGAGATTCTCGGGATCGTGCGGGAGCAAATGGGGCGGCGCGGTTTGAGCGTGATCGGTTCCCGATTGTTCCTGAAGTATTACCAGCACCTGATCGAGGCCAGAAAAAGCGGCAACCTGGTCATCATTTGAATGATCGGACCGATGCGAGCGGAGGGTGGGCCGGATGAGCCTGGCAAGAAAAAGAGTGCTGGTCACGGGAGGCGCCGGGTTTCTCGGTTCCCACCTGTGCGGAAAGCTGCTGGACGCCGGCCACGAAGTGGTGTGCGTGGACAATTTCTATACCGGGACCAAGAGCAATGTCGCCGGCTTTTTGGGCGAGCCGCGTTTCGAGATCCTCCGGCACGACATAACGTTCCCGTTGTACGTTGAAGTCGACGAGATCTACAACTTGGCCTGCCCGGCCTCTCCGATCCACTACCAGTTCGATCCGGTCCAGACCACCAAGACCAGCGTTCACGGCGCGATCAACGTTCTGGGCCTGGCCAAGCGCCTGAAAGTGCCGGTGCTGCAGGCATCGACCAGCGAGGTCTACGGCGATCCGAGCCAGCACCCGCAGTCTGAGGACTACTGGGGCAACGTGAATCCGATCGGCCCGCGTTCCTGCTACGACGAGGGCAAGCGCTGCGCCGAGACGCTGTTCTTCGACTACCACCGTCAGCACCGCCTTCGGATCAAGGTGGCGCGGATCTTCAATACCTATGGTCCGCGGATGCATCCGAACGATGGCCGCGTCGTGTCGAATTTCGTCGTGCAGGCGCTGTTGAACGAGCCGATCACGATCTACGGGCAAGGCTCGCAAACCCGGTCGTTCTGCTATGTCGACGATCTGATCGACGCGCTGGTGCGGCTGATGGACTCCGCCGATTCGGTGACCGGACCGATCAACCTCGGGAACCCGGTGGAATTCTCGATCCTTGAGCTGGCGCAGCAGATCATCGGTTTGACGGGTTCGCGCTCGCGGCTGGAATTCAAGCCCTTGCCCCAGGACGATCCGAAGCAGCGGCAACCCGACATTGCGCGCGCGCGGGAGATCCTGAAGTGGGAGCCCACCACCGCACTGGGCGACGGCCTGAAACGGACGATCGCCTACTTCCATCAGTTTCTGAGGAACGCCGGCAAGGATCCGAAAGCCGCGTATGCCGATGCCGCGCGACGTTGACAAATCGGTGATGATTTCGCTGCTGTTGCCGACGCGCGGCCGGCCTGCCCTCGTCCAACGCCTGTTCAAGAGCGTCGCCGAGATGACGGCGCGCCTGGATCGGATCGAAGTCATCCTCTATGTCGACGAAGACGACGTCGGCAGCCACCACCTGGACAGCCGGGACTTCAAGGTGGTCCGGATCATCGGTCCGCGGCTGTCGATGGGCGACTACAACAGTGCCTGCCTGCGGCGCGCGCGAGGCGAGGCCATCGTTCTGGCGAACGACGACATGGTGGTGCGCACGCCCGGCTGGGACAACAAGGTCGCGGCCATGCACGCGGGTTTCCCCGACGGGATCTACCTCGCGTACCCGAACGATCTTTTCAAGAACGGCCGCCTCGCGACCTTTCCGATCCTGTCGCGGCGCTGCTGTGAAGTACTCGGTGACCCGTATCCCTCGGCCTACCGGGGCGCGTTCATCGATGCGCACCTGTTCGACCTTTTCAAGCGGCTCAAGCACGCGGGGCTCGATCGGATCAGATACCTGGACGATGTGATCTTCGAGCACCTTCATTATCGGTCAGGAAAGGCTGCCTACGACGAAACCTATCGGATGCGCGGCCGCTTCGCGGACGACTTCACGTTTATCGCCATGGCGCAGGCGCGAAGCGACGGCGCGAAGCGGCTGCTGAGCGTGCTCCGCGGGGAGCCCATTGCAGCCGCCGAGAAGGCGAACTGCGTGCAATACGTTCCGGCGGGAATCTTCAGCGCGGTCCGCTATTTTGGAGGCCGCCTGCTGTTCGACTCGGAATTGCCGTTTCGCTGGCGCGGCTTCTTGTTCTATTGGTATATCGGCCGCTATCTGGCCGGACGGGGGCTGCTCGGCCCCTTTGTGAGGGTGGGCGGTCCGAGCAGCTAGCATCGTGCCTGCCACCGTCGAGGCGAGGCCGACTCTCTCGGCAGCATTTTTCGCGGCCACCGCCGCGGTTCTGTTTTACCCCTTCTTTTTCGGGCAGTTCGTCGTCGGCGGAACGGACCTGGTGCTCACGCACTATCCGAATCTGCTGTTCGGGTACCGGGAATTTGGGCATTTCGGGCGCTTCAGCCTCTGGAACCGCTACATCTTCGCCGGTGCGGACGTCACGGCCAGCGTGCATGCGCACTTTCTGAACCCGCTGTATTGGCCTGTGCTGCTGTTCCCGGAACGGTACATCTTTCATGCGCTGACAGCGATCTTCATCCTGTTCAATGGCCTCACCGGCTGGATCTGGAGCCGGATCGCCGTCCATCTTGGCGTCCGGGGCAGCGGTGGCCTTGTCGTGGGTCTGGTGGCTCAAGCCGGCACGTTCTTCTGGCTCGCGATCATCGCCTTCACTGCAGTCCCGATGTACTTTTCTGCATCGAGCGCGATCTATCTGATCTATCGCCGAGGGTCGAAGGGGCTTTTTGCCAGCTATGTGATGCTCAGCGCAGTCTTCGGACTGCTGTTTGTCACGCCGCAGCCGGCGTATATCCTCGGTTTCTTCCTGCCCGTCTGCGCCGTCTTCCTGGTCGAAAATGACAGCGGATGGTGGCGGCATCCCTGGCGCGGTTTCGCCCCGGTGTTCATCGCAGCGGTTTTCACCGGCGTGCTGCTCGCAACGTACCGGATCGTGCCCGTCTTGTCGGCAATCGTCGGCGGCTCCTACCCCGGAGACCAACACTGGCCCGGGCCGCATGTGAACGATGCGTACCTCGGCCTTCACAACGCTGCGTATCTTGGCATTGCACCGCTGGCGCTCATCTATGCGGCGCTTCGATCGGGAGCCGGAATAAAGACGGGGCTCCTTGCCTTGACGTTGGTTGCCCTGGAATTCCTTCCGATCGCGCACGAAGCTGTATTCCGCCTCGCGTCCAATTTTGCGTTCCTGTTCCTGTTGATCCGGAGTATCCGGCATCTCGCTTCCGTCGAGCAACGCGCATTTGAGCCGATCGTGCACGAGTTGATTGCGATCGCGGGCATCATCATCGCAACATCGCTGGGCCTGCACGCAAGAATGCTGTCGACGCATCCCGGCTTTGCCGGGATGGTCGGTCTGCGCTCTCTTGAAAACGGTTTCGGGGCCGGCATCCTGGCTTGCCTTGTGATCGTCGTGCTGCTCTGGCGTCTTCCTGCCCGGACCCTTGCGAGTCGGCGGTTTGCTCTGATCGGCACGCTAGTGGGAGGCGTGATCGCGGCGTCCGCCGGCGTCGCGAGCCTGTCCGTCGGGCGGATGTTCAGCGATGGGGTCAGTCCCGAGGTATTCAGGAACAGCCTGATCGCGATCGTGGGGTGCCTTGTCGTGGTTTGGACCGTCGAGATGGAAGCCGACGGCGCGCCGCGGACGAGAATGCCGATCTACGCTTTCGCGGCGGTTACGGTCGCGATGCTGCTGGTCGGGCTGCAGGCGCCCCATCGTCTGGCCGTGGACGCGATCTCGAGCGTTGTGGGAGCGGTTGCGCGGTGGGGCGTCGTCATCGCCCTGGTTGCAGGAATCACGAGTATTTTCGCAAGGGTGGCGACCGGTCGGATCGACATGCCGCGCGCGATACCATGGATCGTCGCGCTGACAGCGGTGGATCTGGTGACTGGGTATATGACCTATCGCTATGCGGACGTGTATGAAGGCCCGTTCGCGCGGCGCATCCAGGATATATATCCGCCCCTGACGCTTGCGGAAATGATTGCGGGCGGCAAGGCCGCGAATCTGCTCTCAAACCCGCAACTGCGGCTGGACCAGCTGGACCGATGGGAGCTCGGGGGGCGGAACGCGAACGTGTGCTCCGAAGACTCGACTGCCGGTCGCCTCACCCAGCAGGGTTCGATCAGTATTTGCCCGGAAGCGGGCGACGAGGGCAACCTGTTTCAAGATGTCGCGCTCGGGCCGAGCGTGCGAGAAGTTTCACTCGGCGCGTGGGTCAGAGGCGAACCCGGGACCGAAACCGGGGTGTTTTTGACCAGTCCGCCGACCAATGCGGGGAGCGCGCTCGTGAGAGCTCCGGGCGATGGAAGGTGGCACTGGATGACGGCGACGGTGGGGGGAGTCGTGCTGTCGGCAGTTCGTGCGCACGTCAACGTGGTAGGAACCGGATCCATGGTCGTTTTCTCGCCGAGGCTGGTGGAAGGAAACCTGGTCTCGCCGGCTGAGGTACCGAATGACGGCCGCGACGTCGCGGGCACTGGCGGCAAATTTCCCGCAAGCGTCGACCTGGACTCGTATCGGGTCAACCACCTGGAGACGATCCTCGATGATCGCTACTTGCCGGACCCTCATGCCACGGACGTCGGATCGGTTGCCGAAGCCCCCTCATACGCCGGCGCTGATTCCGGCTTGTCGGGTGACTTCATTGACTACTTGAGGGCTTTTCGGGCGCCGGATCGGGCCTGGGTGAGTCGGGGCGGTCTCGCGAGCAATGTCGAAGATGATCGCCTGCTGGATCTGCTCGGGGTTGGCTACGATGTGAACAAGGACGGAAGCGTGGTGTTTCGGCCCAATGCCGTTCCGAGGCTGTCGGCATTTTCCAGCTTCGAGGTGCAGGCAGACCGATCGCGGGCCTTGCAGCGAATCAAGGCCGCGGATTTTCTTCCGACGAGGACCGTGCTGCTGGATTCAGCGCCGATCGGAGTTGACAGCGTGACCGCGCCGTCCGCCGTGTCGCGGCTCCCGTATGACACACCCGGAGCTGATCGGATCAGGGTTCAGATCGCCAAGGAAACACCCCGCATCGTCTTGTTCAACGACCGGTATTCGCCCGATTGGCGGGCGCACTGGAACGGGATGCCGCTGCCGATCGTTCGGGCCAACGTCATGTTCATGGCGGT